>JBIPME010000305.1:0-3479 GCA_044369275.1 Rhodoferax sp. | reverse complement strand
CGGGTGCACCACGTGGTACTGCCCGACGGCGAGGTCTTCAAAGACTGGCAAACGCTGAACCTGATTTTCGACAGCTTGCTGCAACACACCTGTGACCGCAAAACCATACTCTTCGCCCTAGGCGGCGGCGTGGTGGGGGATATGACGGGCTTCGCAGCGGCCAGTTACATGCGGGGCGTGCCTTTTGTCCAAGTGCCCACCACGCTCTTGGCGCAAGTGGACTCTTCCGTTGGGGGCAAAACCGGCATCAACCACCCCATGGGCAAAAACATGGTGGGGGCGTTTTACCAGCCCTTGCGCGTGGTGTGCGATTTAGACACCTTGAAAACGCTGCCTGCGCGTGAATTGAGCGCGGGCTTGGCCGAAATTATCAAGTACGGGCCCATTGCCGACATGGCTTTTCTGGACTGGATCGAGGCCCATGTGGACCGCTTGCGCGCCTGCGATGCCCAAGCGCTGGCCTATGCGGTGCGCCGCAGCTGCGAGATCAAGGCCTGGGTGGTCGGGCAAGACGAGCGCGAATCGGGACTGCGGGCGATTTTGAATTTTGGCCACACCTTTGGCCATGCCATCGAAGCCGGGCTGGGTTACGGGCAATGGCTGCATGGCGAGGCGGTGGGCTGCGGCATGGTGATGGCCGCGCAACTGTCTTGCGCGCTGGGCTTGCTGAGCGCGTCTTTCGTGCAGCGGCTCACGCATCTGATTGCCCGTGCAGGCCTGCCCACGGTGGGGCCGATTTTGGATGCGCAAGACAATGCGGGGCGCTACCTTGCGCTCATGCGTTCGGACAAAAAAGCTGATGCCGGGGAAATTCGCTTCATCGTGGTCGATGAAAATGCAGGCGCGCTACTGCGCACCGCCCCCGACGCGCTGGTGCGCCAAGTCATTGACGCCTGCTGCCATGCATAAGGACAAGGCCGCGCCCTACGCCTGCGACCCCGCGCACAGCCGCGGGCGGCGCTTTGCCGAAGCCCCGGCGCCAACGCGCAGCGACTTTCAGCGCGACCGTGACCGCATCGTGCACTGCGGTGCGTTCAGGCGCTTGGTGTACAAAACCCAGGTTTTTGTAAACCACGAAGGCGACTTGTTTCGCACCCGCTTAACCCACTCGCTGGAAGTGGCGCAACTGGGCCGCTCCATGGCCCGCACGCTGCAACTCAATGAAGACTTGGTCGAGGCCATCGCCTTGGCCCACGACTTGGGCCACACGCCTTTTGGCCACGCAGGGCAAGACGCACTCAACGAGTGCATGGCCGAATTTGGCGGCTTTGAACACAACCTGCAAAGCCTGCGCGTGGTCGACCACCTCGAAGAACGCTACCCCGCCTTCGACGGGCTCAACCTCTGCTTTGAAACCCGCGAAGGCATTCTCAAACACTGCTCACGCCCCCGCGCTGCCAGCTTGGAGGCCGCAGAGCCCCCCTATGCAGACAGCCAAGGCGGCGTGGGACGGCGTTTTCTAGAAGGCCGCCAGCCCAGCTTGGAAGCGCAGCTGTGCAACCTTGCCGATGAAATTGCCTACAACGCCCACGACATCGATGACGGCGTGCGCTCTGGCCTGATCAGCATGGAGCAACTGCAAAGCGTGGAACTGTTTAGGCACTTCAACCAACAAGCCCTCGCCGACCACCCCGACCTGGCACCCCCCGGCCAAGCCAGGCGCTGGTTGTACGAAACCATACGCCGCATGCTCAGCGCGCAGGTGTACGACACCATTGCCGCAACCAGCGCCGCCTTGGCGCAAGCGCAACCCGACAGCGTGCAGGCCGTGCGCCAATGCCGCGCCTTGGTGCAATTTAGCCCCAGCATGCGCCAGCAGTCCAGCGCGCTCAAACAATTCTTGTTCCGCCACCTGTACCGCCACCCCCAGGTCAGCCAAACCATGGCGCAGGCCAAGCACATCGTGCGCGACCTCTTCGCAATCTACCTGGCGCAGCCCTCGGCCATGCCCATCGGCATAGAGAAAACACCACTCGACCCCGCCCAACTGCCCGCCACGCGCAGCCTGCAACGCACCGTGGCCGACTACATTGCGGGCATGACCGACCGCTATGCCGCCCGTGAACACCAGCGCTTAACAGGCCAACGTTTACTCGACTAACATGCCCCACCCCACCCCCCACCAACACCCAGCCAGCCAACAGCCAGATCCCCTGCACCCGGCCCCCCAAGACGCCATTGCCGCTACCGTGCGCTGGCTAGAGCGTGCCGTGATCGGCCTCAACCTCTGCCCCTTTGCCAAGGCGGTGCACGCCAAAGGCCAGATTCACTACCAAGTCAGCCAAGACACCCAGCTAGACGCCCTGTGCAGCACCTTGGCGCAAGCACTCCAAGACCTTGCTGGCGCAGACCCCGCACAGCGCGACACCACCTTGCTCATCGTGCCCACACTGCTGGCTGATTTTTTAGACTTCAACGACTTTTTAGACCAAGCCGACCAACTGCTGCACGACCTGGATTTGGAAGGCAGCTTGCAAATTGCCAGCTTTCACCCGCAGTACCAATTTGCAGGCACCCAAGCGGACGACATCAGCAACTGCACCAACCGCTCGCCCTACCCCACCTTGCACCTGCTGCGCGAAAGCAGCATTGACCAAGCCGTGCAAGCCTTCCCGCAGGCGCAGCAGATCTACGAGAAAAACATGGCAACCCTGCAAGCCCTAGGCCCCGAAGGCTGGGCGGCCCTGCAATAAGCGCGGCTACAAACCAACCTGCCACAATCTGCGCATGCAATCTCCCCCCTCCATAGACCCCGCCGTGGCCCGCGAAATTCGGCCAGGCCAATCCATTGCACTGCTGCAAGCTTTGCACATCTTGACGCGCGACGGCAAACTCAACCAAGACGCACGGCGCAAGCTCAAACAGGTCTACCACCTGTTTCAATTTATTGAAAAAATCCTGCAAGAACTCCCCCCCACGCCGCAAGGCATCACGCTGGCAGACCACGGTGCGGGCAAGTCCTACCTCGGCTTTATTGTGTACGACCTGTACTTCAAAGCCCTGCAGCAAGGCACGATTTACGGCGTGGAGACCCGCAGCGAACTGGTCGCATCGGCCCAGGCACTGGCGCAACGCCTGGGCTTTGCCCGCATGCAATTTTTGAACCTCAGCGTGGCCCAATCCATGCAAACCAGCGCCTTGCCCGCAGAAATCGACATCGTCACCGCCCTGCACGCCTGCGACACGGCCACCGACGACGCCATCGCCTTTGGTCTGGCCAAAAAAGCCCGCGCCTTGGTGCTGGTGCCCTGCTGCCAGGCCGAAGTGGCGCGCCACCTCAACCAAAGCAAAGCCCTGTCCTTGCAACGCACCGGCTTGGCCGAACTCTGGCGCCAGCCGCTGCACACCCGCGAATTGGGCAGCCACATCAGCAACGTGCTGCGCTGCCTCTACCTCGAAGCCAATGGCTACCAAGTCACCGTCACCGAGCTGGTCGGCTGGGAACACAGCATGAAAAACGAACTGATTCTGGCCCGCTT
>JBIPME010000246.1:0-3984 GCA_044369275.1 Rhodoferax sp. | reverse complement strand
AAATAAGAACCATCGGGGGTGGCGGGGTCGGTGTGCAGGATTTCAAATTTCAACATCGAGGGATTTTACGGGCAAGGTCAGCAGCAGGCTTTGCGCTGGGTGTTGGGTTGTGCGGCAGATTGGTTTTGCAACCTAACTTTACAAAAATTTACAAATTCACCTTTTTTGCAAAAATGACGAATGCAATTCTTTTATTTTGATTAAATGTTGCATAAATATTGCATTTACCGTATATTTCTAATTTTTTAGAACCAATGCTTGATCGGCGTTACTATGTTTGCCACTATATTTTCGAATAAAAATCACGAAGTAAAAGATTTTCCCGTGTTGAATGCGGACAATCTAGGCTTGGAAGTGATTGAAGAAGATCCTGAAACAGCGTGGCAAAAGTGGGAAGAGGCAATCTCCGAGCGCGACTTTGTTGCCGCCTGCGCGCCTGTAGAAGCCTTGAATGCCAATTCGGCACCTATGCCTGAGCTTTCGACGGCCGACGCCAGATGGCTGCAAAAAAACCTCGCTTTGGTTGCCAAGCACCATGCGCGTGTTGCCAAGACCATTGAAACCCTGTGGGGTACACCCGAAAATATGGCGTATTTGCATCGGCTTTTGCTCGAAGGCGGCGATGGCATGGGCAGCGCCCGCATTGGTTTTAGCCACGATGTGGGCCGGGCTTTGCTTGCCTTGTCTGAAATGCAAGATGCCCAATTTCACACGCCCGATATGCTCAGCGAGTTGGATTTGGTGCTTTAAGGTATTGAAAACAACACATTGCTCGGAGCCTAAAAGGCTAAACACCTAAACGCTACGCTTTCAGCAACATGCTAGCAACGGTTTAAGCAACTTTTTTCGCGGGTTAGCTTGCGCTTTGTGATCAGCATCGCTTCACGCCTGGGGTTTAAGCCAGTTTGCTGGCTGCGGGCAGTACCAGTTCACAGTGGTCCGCACTGACACCACGGGGGTATTCGCGGGTGGTGTCGATGCAGCCGCCTTGGGCGTAGATGCCTTGCGGGTCACGCCAACGCAGCATGCGCGCCAAGACGGCTTGGTAGCGATCGGGCTGGGCGCAGGTGTGTGCCACGTGCTGGGCGACGCGGGCCTCGTCCATTTGCAATTCGCCTTGCGTATCGGTGACCACCCCATCTTTCCAGTGGTAGATTTCTACCGCTTTGGACTCCAGCGTGAAGGGGTGGTTGCGCTCCCAAAAGTTGCTAAATAAGCCCCCGCCCATGTAGATGACCCACGAGCCTTCGTAGCCGGTGACGTCGGCTGAGCGGGCATCGGGGTTGCGAAACCACAGGCGGTCGCCGGGCACGTAGTAGCGTGCGGGCAGGGGCTGCTGCATGCTGCCGTATTCGATTAAAAACACGTCGTGGAATTTGCCGGAGCGAATGGCGTAGGTTTCGTTGAGGGTTTGCAAAGCCGCCAACAAAGCGGGGTGGTGCATGCGCAGCTCTTGTGCAATGCCCAGCAAAATGACGTATTCCGTGGCGCGGTAGCAAGAGAAGTCGTACAAGCGGCCCGATATTTCGGGCTGGGTCGCTGCAATCAAAGCGTCGATCAGGGGGCTGCCTGGGTTCAAGACAAAACCGTGTGCGTCTTCGTAATGCCAAAAATCTTCGGGCCGCTCTGCCGCAGCGGTTTTGAACGCCAGCGTGGTTTTGCCTGCTGCCAAGGCCATCCAACGGCGCACCCGAATGTGCGAGCGCAGCGCGGTGACGCTGGCAAAGGTAAACGGCTGTGGTGCGGCCAAGAGGGCGACCAAAATTTCGCGGTCTAATGCCGTGTGTTTATCTTGCTGTTCGTCTTGCTGTTCGTCTTGTTGTTCGCCTTGTTGTTCATCTTCGCGACCTTCTGGCTGGGCCAAGGTGGTGTGCAGCGCCAAGGTGTCATGCGCGGGCATATGCGCTTGCATCCACGTGGGGTGCAGGCCGCAGGCCAAGATGTGGCCGCCATTGCGGGTGCTTTCTACCAGCGCCACGGGGTTGGGCAAACGCGTGTGCAGCCCCAATTCCACCAGCAGCGTGCGCATGGCGTTGTGCATGGCCTGCGTTTGCGTGGCTGAGTCGCTAAGGAGATGAATGCCGCCTTGCAAAGATAACGCGCCAAGGTTTGCTGGTAAATGATTCATACGGCTGATTTTGCTTGTTTTAATAAAATTTTCGCCTATGGAATATACCCGAGCAAGCGGCGGCCTAGGTTGGTGTGCTGCATCCTAGTTGGAGGGTTGTCGCCAAGCCCCAACCTGGGATGCGCTTTTAGGATGCGCTTTGGGGATGGGTAAACTCTGTGATCGATAGGACGGTATAGGACGGTATACGAAGGGCAACTATGCAAAATGAAAAAAACCAAAAAGACCTAACCTACGATTACGTGATCGTGGGGGCGGGTTCTGCGGGTAGCGTGTTGGCGCACCGTTTGAGTGAAGACGCGGGGGTGCGCGTGCTGGTGGTGGAGGCCGGGCCCATGGACCACCATTTGATGATCCACATGCCCAGTGGTTTTGCGTACCCGATGGCGAATCCGCGCTATACGTGGATGTACGCGTCCGAGCCCGAGCCGTTCATGGACAACCGCCGCATCCACTGCCCGCGTGGCAAGACGGTGGGCGGGTCTTCGAGCATCAATGGCATGGTCTACATCCGGGGCCATGCGCAAGACTACAACGCGTGGGCGCAGCAGTTTGATTTGCCGCAGTGGACCTATGCGCATTGCTTACCCTACTTTAAAAAGTCCGAAACCCGCGCCAAGGGGGGCGACGCTTACCGGGGCGACAGCGGGCCGCTGCATGTGAGCACAGGGGCGTGCCAAAACCCGCTGTACCAAGCCTTTATCGAGGCCGGCCAGCAAGCGGGCTATGCCTATACCCAGGACATGAATGGCTACCGCCAAGAGGGCTTTGGCCCCATGGACATGACCACCCACCGGGGCCGGCGCTGGAGCACGGCCATGGCGTATTTGCGCCCCGCCTTGAAGCGCCCCAACCTGACTTTGCAAGTCAAAACTTTGGTGCGGCGCGTGCTGTTTGATGCCCCCACAGGCGAGGCCGCCCAAGGCAGGCCTAAGGCCGTGGGGCTGGAGCTGGAGTGCGCAGGGCGGGTGCAGGTGGTGCGGGCCCGGCGCGAGGTAATTTTGTGTGGCGGCGCGATCAATTCACCGCAGCTTTTGCAGTTGTCAGGCATTGGCAATGCCGCCCATTTGGAGCCCTTGGGGGTGCGCATGGTGGCGCACTTGCCCGGGGTGGGCGAGGGTTTGCAGGACCACTTGGAGACCTATGTGCAATACGCCTGCAAAGCGCCGATTACCTTGTACGCGGCCATGCACCCTTGGGCCAAGCTCAAAATTGGCTTGCAGTGGTTGTTGCTGCGCAAAGGCCTGGGGGCGACCAACCATTTCGAGTCGGGTGGGTTTATTCGCAGCGAGGCGGGTGTGCAGCACCCCGATTTGCAGTACCACTTTTTGCCCATGGCCGTGCGCTACGACGGCAAGGCACCCGCCACGGGCCATGGTTTTCAAGCGCATGTGGGGCCTATGCGCCCTACCAGCCGTGGCCATGTGCGCATTCAAAGTGCCGACCCCAAGCAGGCCCCGAAGATTGTGTTTAACTACCTGTCCACCGAGCAGGACCGCAAGGAGATGCGCGCTGCGATCCGCCTCACGCGCGAAATCTTTATGCAAAAAGCGTTTGACCCGTTTCGCGGTGAAGAGTTATCGCCCGGCCCCGGTGTGCAGACCGATGCCGAGATTGATGCCCACATTCGTGCCAACGCAGAAACCGCTTACCACCCCTCGTGCAGTTGCCGCATGGGAACGGACGCCATGGCCGTGGTCGATGGCCAAGGCCGGGTGCATGGCGTAGAGGGCCTGCGCGTGGTGGACGCCTCCATCATGCCCTTGGTGGTGAGCGGCAACTTGAATGTGCCCACCATCATGATGGCCGAGAAGATTGCCGATGCCATGCGGGGCCGGGCGCTGCCCGTGTCGGAC
>JBIPME010000509.1:0-3994 GCA_044369275.1 Rhodoferax sp. | reverse complement strand
TTTTTCAAATATAAATTTCTCACTTAAGGGGTCTGCAACAGTCCTAACAATTTTCCCAGTGTTGGCATTTACGATTTGCTCGAAACTTGTATCTACATAAAAATAACTTTCATCAGAAAAATAACTAACCCCATAAATGTTCTTTGTATAACCAAGCGATTTAATTATTTTTCCATTTTCTAAATTTATGAGTGTTAAATGTGTTTCTTGAGGATTATTTTTATTTAAAAGAAATGAATGCCCCCATACTACCAACCTTTGTTTTTTACAATTTATTTTAAAATTTTCGACTTTGTATTTTACGGAAATTATTTTCGATTTTGATATTTTCAATGAAGTTGTTTTTTGAAAAAATTTAATCTTTAAATCTTCACTGGCAATGGAACTGGCACTAAAATAAAAAAAACCAATAAATATTAAAAAAAGTTTCATATAAATTAATATCAATCGATGGCTTAAAAATAATATTTTATTTGAAAGTTTAGTTTTTAAAATCGTTGATTTGATTTATGAATTTCTGAGTCATTTATTTAAATTTATTTTGTAAATTTCCCCGTTGTATTTAAATACTTTTTCAAGTTTGTTTTGATCCTTGTATTTTTCATTGTTTTTTGGAGTTGAGTCTGCTGCGAGATAAGTTATTTTTTTAACAATCCCAATGTCAAAAAAACCATTGGTAATTGTTTTTAGTATTGTAATATTTGTTTTAAAATTTTCTGTAGAAATATTTTTTCCATTTTCTGGTGGTTCGCAAGTGGATTTTTTGTTCAAAAATCTTCCGCCAGTTAGTCCTATATTTTCTAAAATGGGTACTATCTTATTTTCTTTTTTGATGTATAGAGTCCGATACCCTTCCGTCCATGCTTCATAACAATGGGGCGCATACGATTCATAAATATCTACAGCAAAAGCACGTACATTCGAGGAAACTTTGTATGGCGCTGTATCTATATTGATGGATCCCGAAGACATTGACATGTCGTCGGGGAGTGATTTTTTGTATGAACTGGTTATTTTTTCATTTGAATCAATTAACATTATTGAGATATTTTCAATTGATCTTTCATCTCTATAAATTGTTACGACGATAGTTAATGACTCGTTTTCCGGCATTTTTTTACAGGAGGTCATCAAAATTCGCGAATTATCTGGATCATTTTTAATATTTAAAAAAATTTTAAATTTTTCGATATTATTTAATGTGCAAATCTGATTTGCAGTTGAATTTGCATATGCGTTTGAAGATAGGATGCAAGCTGCTAAAAAAAATTTCGACCAATTTTTTTTGTTAATTATCATGAATAATCTCCTTGGATTTTTTTGTCCATTCTAGCCGTTCCACTTTAGCAATATCACCCCCATTTATTGCAAATGTTACGGCGTAACTAACTCTTTTTTCATTTTCAATATCTGTATTCGAAATTGCATTTTTTAAGGAATCTTTATCTATCTCTTTTAAAACTGACGGTCTTTGAAAGCACAGATACCATCCACCAGAATCCATGCAGTTAAATGGAATTGAAGCTACTTGATGTGGATTGTTAATTTTTGGATATCTTTTTTTCATGCCTGCTTTATTTTTTAATTTGTATTGAGGATCAGTCCACCAAGATTCATCAAAAGTAGATTTTTCTAGCCATCCTCGATATACCCAATAACCTGAATAGTTAATCAAACCTGTTAATTGTTTGAATCCACGTCCTCGAAATTTTTGAGCATCTGGATCATCTAAATTTCCATTTCGCCAATTATAAGAGCTGGCAATATGAGAACCATTACTATTATATTTATCGGAACTATACCAAGCGACTCTTTCAGATGGTAGTTCACCCCACCAATGACCTAGTTCTCTCTCGTTTTTTTGGGATTCTGGATATATGGCTCCACCAACAACATGCCCATTTGATGTCAATAATGATTGAGCTGATTCTTGCATGCATGTCATAGCGGTTGATTCAACAGCGCCTTGACCAATAATATGAGGCAACCTTCGTATGGTATTGAATCCATATTTTCTAGTCATAAAATTAAATGCGCAAATATAATTTTTTATGGTTTCCATAGGTGTTTTTTTATAAATTTTATGCAACTCTTCTTTACTCAACCACCCACACTTCCTCATAACCCGAATAAACTCCAGCGGATGGAAATGCCACTGTGCGGCTTTATAGTATTCAGGCAAATCATCCATTGTCATCGCACTTATATGCGCACGCAATTTATCCCACGCCTCGGAATTTTTTTTGAAATACTCTTCATTCTTAATATACCCATACCGCGCGTCGATATTACCTCGATCAAACTCAGTAGGGTATTTACAAATAGCCTTGCGCAAAATAGATTTGGCGCTGGTCTGGGCTAAGCGACCCAGCTTTTGCAAATCTTTAAGTGCTTCAGCACGCTTCTGTAAATCCGGCACGCTGCTAGCAATTAAGTTTTTAAGCTTGCTGCTCTCGCAAAACTGATCGGTATTCTTATCGTCGGCAATACACGTCCAGCCCAAGAATGCGGGAAAGTCTGCGTCACTGAACTGGTAGGTGCCGGGTCCTGCCAAATTCACCCAACGCACCCCCAAAGGAGTGGCCACATTGCGCCAATGCGGCGCTTGTACGGGTAATTGCTCAGTGCCTAAATTGCGCCCAAAGCGCAAAAATTCGTACCACGCACTAGGACTGCTTTTGGCTTTATGGTGTGCGGGTAAGTTGTCATGTAAATGTGTGGCTTTTGAATACAGTTCATATTCAGCACCCTTATCTGTTACTGGGCTGCCAATAGCTTGGCCAGTTGCGGTGTAGCTGCGTAAC
The DNA here is from genome assembly GCA_044369275.1 of Rhodoferax sp. Lineage (GTDB taxonomy): Bacteria > Pseudomonadota > Gammaproteobacteria > Burkholderiales > Burkholderiaceae_C > Allorhodoferax. The sequence continues at coordinate 1,190 of JBIPME010000509.1, read as the reverse complement.
ACCGCATCACCCGGCTTACTGCCATAGTCAAGCTCCACCCATTGAGCCGCAGGAAGGGCATTAGGTACGGCAAGGGAGCGGCTATAAGGCAGAGGAGGCTCTTTGGTGTCGTAGGCCGCAGAGTCTGGGGGCAGGTAAACATACACACTACCAAATACCGCATCAGTGCGTCCGTTTTTGCTAGGCACAGCATCTTGGGCAGGCCACTTGCTTGGATCTTGACCGAGTAACAGCTTAATGTTGGCGTCATCCAAGCAAATCTCAAAATGCAAATGCCCCGCGTGCCCATAAATTTGTCCTGGTTTGCCTAATTTGTCTTTGCGGTAGATTTTTTGGCCAACGGCAATGCCATCGATTAATTTTTTAAGATGGGCATAAACGCTGTAAAACACAATTTGGGTAGCAGTTTCGCCACTTGCCCCAATCTCGGTAGTGTGTTTCACAATCACCATGCCCTTATCACTCCACTCAGCCGTACCACCAAAAGCGGCGTAATTTTGCGCATGTTTGGGGTCGGTGCTAGGGCTTGCGTCAGGGGCTTGGACATAGAAAACTTCACCGTCAGCGATGGCGCGCACATCTGCATAACTGCCACCCTCGCTGGGGGCGATGAGGTGCAAGCCGTTATGCCAATCGAGGTACGAAGTAACGGGGTAATGGCCAGTGAAAGCATGTTGAATGCTGTCTTTGTTTTCTTCATTCGCCTCTGTGCTGTTACTGCTCAGAAAAGGTGGGCTAATTAACATGGTGTGAACTCCTTTTTTTGGTTAAGCCGAAAAACTGCGCATGGGCTCAACCATGCCACTAGGAAACACCTGCGGCGTAACCGCCAAACTCTGCGCCCCGTCCATCCCCGTCCCATTCGAATGCACCACATACTCCCCCGCGGTGCCCTCCTCAATCACCCCATCCCTGAAATGGCTGTAACTTCCCCCGCCGTTAATCTCCACACCCTCATCGGCCTCGATATGCACCGTGTCGCCCACCTGCTTAATCTTCAGCGCTGAAGAAATGCGGATCGTCTTGTCCAGCGCTGCGACCTCCATCTTGCCGCTCACGCTCATGAGGCGCAGGCCTGCGTGGTAGGCCAAAAACCGAATCGCGCCGTCTACGCTGGCCAGCAAACTCTGGCCCACGCTCAGGCTGATGTGCTTGGCCGCCGTAATGGCGTGGTGCATGGCGCTGTGCTC
>JBIPME010000245.1:0-3994 GCA_044369275.1 Rhodoferax sp. | reverse complement strand
TTGCGCTACTTGGGGCGCAAGTTGAGATGCCAGCTCTGCATCTAAAAATAGCAGTCTGGACCGTCTAGCGAGTACGTCTTCTACGGTGATGGCGTATTCGTAGCGTGCGGCAAAACGCACCATGGCCTCACTAAAGCCTTCGCTGAGGTATGTGTGAGCCCCTTCCAGCGTTTGAATGAAGGAAGCCTCATCGCCGTAGGAATGCAAGCCCGCAGCCAGGCTCAGCGAGACGTGCGTTGGGGTTGTGGGGTTGACACCCACAAGCGCAAGGGTTTCGGTTTGGCAAGTTTTTTTGGCTTGCAACAGTGCTTTTTCTAGGCATTTTGCGATTACATCTTGCGCCATGGCGCGGTAGGTGGTCCATTTTCCGCCGGTGACAGTGACCAAACCGGTTCGGCTGACTAAGACGGTGTGTTCACGGCTTAGGGTTTTGGTTGCCTCTCTGTCGTCGTCGGGTGCTTTGACCAATGGGCGTAGCCCTACCCAAATACTTCGAATGTCGCGTTCTGTGGGGGCTTTGCGTAGGTATTTTCCGGCTTCGCGCAAGATGAATTGAATTTCCTCCGCCAAGGCCAGGGGTTCTAGGTCTAAATCCGTGCGCGGGGTGTCTGTGGTGCCTAGGATGACTTTACCCAGCCATGGCACCGCAAAGAGCACGCGGCCATCTTCGGTTTTAGGCACCATGAGGGCGTTCTGGGTTTCTAGAAATTCTTGGTCTACGACGATGTGCACCCCTTGGCTGGGTGCAACCATGGGTTTGATGGGCCGTCCGCCTGCGGCTTGGTGCATGGTGCCGTCTTGGATGCGCATAGCGTCAACCCAAACCCCAGTGGCGTTGACTACGCAAGCAGCATGCACGGGGTATTGTTGTCCCGTTAATACGTCTTGGCATTGCAATCCTACAATTTTGGCGTCTTTGTAAATCAGCTCTGTGGCGCGGCAGTAGTTGATCAGCAGGGCGCCGTGCTGTGCGGCGGTTCTGGCCAAAGCCAATGCCAGCCGCGCATCGTTGAATTGACCGTCCCAGTATTTGACGCCGCCTTTGAGCCCTTGCTTTAAGAGCGTGGGCAAATGCGCAAGGGTTGCGGCTTTGCTGAGCAAGTGGGTTTTTCCTAAGCCTGCTTTGCCCGCGAGCAGGTCGTAGAGTTTTAACCCCATGCCGTAAAACGCGCGCTCCCACCATTTGCGCGTAGGCATGATGAAGGCCAAGGGTTGCGCGATGTAGGGGGCGTTTTTCAGGAGTGCGGTGCGTTCGTGCAAGGCCTCGCGTACCAAGGCGATGTTGCCTTGTGCAAGGTAGCGCACCCCGCCGTGCACCAGTTTGGTGGAGCGCGAGGAGGTGCCTTTGGCAAAATCATCGCCTTCTAAGAGCAGTACGCGGTAGCCGCGTTGTGCCGCATCCAATGCCACGCCCAGCCCCGTTGCACCGCCGCCGATCACCGCAAGGTCGTATTGCGCGCCTTGTTGGAGCTGGTGGATGAGGTCTGCGCGGCGGGTGGGCAAGGGTGGTGTTGGAGTGTGCATGGGGGGCTGTTTAAATTCGCGCATCTATCTTGGGAATACCTTAGGTATATCTTCGGAATTCAGGAGCGACATCTTGAAGGTATTCAAAAGACATTCAAAAGGTATTCGAAAGATAGCGTGCAGAGAAGTTAACGCACTAACGCACTAACGCACTTTCCCTTGTTTCCAAGCATTGAGCAAGCTGTCGTAGGCGATGGTTTGGCCTGCTGGCTTTTCGTTACCCAATTTTTTCCACGGCGCTTGTTTGTCACTCAGCCATTTGCTGGGGTCTGACTTGGCATTGAGTTTCGGTGGGCAGCTGGCCATGCCTGCGCGCTCTAGGCGTGCCATGACGTCGTCCATTTCGTTGGCCAGGTTGTCCATGGCGGCTTGGGGCGTTTTTTCACCCGTTACGGCGACAGCCACATTTTTCCACCACAGTTGCGCCAATTTCGGGTAGTCCGGCACGTTGGTGCCCGTGGGCGTCCATGCCACACGTGCGGGGCTGCGGTAGAACTCGACCAAACCACCGAGCTTGGGCGCGATGTCGGTCATGGCTTTGGATTGAATGTCTGACTCGCGAATGGGGGTGAGGCCCACCAAGGTTTTTTTCAACGACAGGGTTTTGGCGGTGACGAATTGGGCATACAACCAAGCTGCTGCGACTTTGTTGGCATCGTGGTCTTTGAAAAAGGTCCATGAGCCTACGTCTTGGTAGCCATTTTGCATGCCCGGTTTCCAGTAAGGTCCATTCGGGCCCGGGGCCATGCGCCATTTGGGTGTGCCGTCTGCGTTGACAACCGGCAGGCCGGGTTTGACCATGTCGGCGGTAAAGGCGGTGTACCAAAAGATTTGTTGGGCGATTTGCCCTTGTGCGGGCACGGGCCCGGCTTCACTGAAGGTCATTCCAGTGGCCTCTTTGGGGGCGTAGCGCTTGAGCCAGTCGATGTATTTGGTCAACGCGTAGACGGCGGCAGGGGAGTTGGTCGCGCCACCACGGGCAACGGATGCGCCCAATGGGGTGCATCCATCCGCCGAGGCGCGGATGCCCCATTCGTCAATTGGGCGGCCATTGGGGATGCCAATGTCCGCAGCGCCCGCCATGGAGAGCCATGCATCGGTGAAGCGCCAACCCAGTGAGGGGTCTTTTTTGCCGTAGTCCATGTGGCCATAAATGGGTTTGCCGTCGATGGTTTTGACGTCGTTGCTAAAGAAAGCGGCGATGTCTTCGTAGGCGCTCCAGTTCAAGGGCACGCCCAGTTCGTAACCGTATTTGGCTTTGAATCGGGCTTTGAGTTCCGGCTTGGCAAACAGGTCGGCGCGGAACCAGTAGAGGTTGGCAAATTGTTGGTCGGGCAATTGGTAGAGCTTGCCATCGGGCGCGGTGGTGAAGCTGGTGCCAATGAAGTCTTTGAGGTCCAAGCCTGGATTGGTCCACTCTTTGCCGGGGCCACGCATGTAGTCGGTCAAGTTCATGATCTTGCCGTAGCGGTAGTGGGTGCCTATGAGGTCGGAGTCCGTAATCCAGCCGTCGTAGATGGATTTGCCAGACTGCATGGAGGTTTGGAGTTTTTCAACCACATCGCCCTCGGAGAGCAAGTCGTGTTTGACCTTGATGCCGGTGATTTCTTCAAAGGCTTTGGCCAGTGTTTTGGATTCGTACTCATGGGTTGTGAGGGTTTCGGAGACGACCGAGATTTCTTTCACGCCCTTGCTTTGTAGTTTTTTGGCTGCCTCCATAAACCACTTCATCTCAGCGATTTGATCCGCTTTGCGCAAGGTAGAAGGGTGAAACTCTGCATCGACCCACTTTTGGGCCGCTGCCTCATTGGCCCAACCAGCCGTGGCTGTTGCGGCCATTACCGCCAAGGCCAAAACGCTATACCGTAATTTCATTTTCTATCTCCTTTGGTATGCCCTGTTGTGAAAGTCTCTCCCGGCCCCAGGGGTAAAAAGCCGACCTTTGTCCAAAAGCGCAAAGCAAACCCAGTAGGCCCTAACAGTCCTAACAGGCACCCTGCATCAGCCTTTTTTCATAATGAGCACGATGGCGAAAAGCGATGCCACAAAGCTCCACCACACCGAGGGCTCGGCCTGCAACCCCAGTTGCGCTGCCAGCCAGCCCCCTGCACCCACAAAAATTAAATTGCCGTACGCAGCCACCAAAAGCGCAATGAAAAGGCGGTCACCCCGGGTGGTCGCAAGGGGTAAAAAACCTTTGCGCAGCACCGTAGGTGACTTGATTTCCCAAACGGTCATGGCAAAAAGCAGGGCCGCGATGCAGGTGAAAAATACGGCCACGGGGGTGGTCCAGGCCATCCAATCGAACATTTTTTGTCTCCAGTTAAAGGCGCAGCGCCCAACAGCGCTGCATCAAACACGCCCCATGGCAAACCCTTTGGCGATGTAGTTGCGCACGAACCAAATCACAATCGCGCCGGGAACAATCGTCAAGACCCCGGCGGCGGCCAAGGTGGCCCAGTCCATTCCA
>JBIPME010000244.1:0-3997 GCA_044369275.1 Rhodoferax sp. | reverse complement strand
TTAATGCCCGCAAACAGACCTTGCGCTGCGGCTTCTTCGTAGCCGGTGGTGCCGTTGATTTGCCCTGCAAAAAACAGGCCCGCGATTTGGCGCGTCTCGAAATTGCGCTTGAGTGCGCGGGGGTCAAAGTAGTCGTACTCAATGGCATAGCCGGGGCGCAAAATGTGCGCGTTTTCCAAGCCGGGCATGCTGCGCACCAAAGCGTATTGGATGTCAAACGGCAGGCTGGTGCTGATGCCGTTGGGGTAAAACTCGTTGGTGGTCAGGCCTTCGGGTTCCAAGAAAATTTGGTGGCTTTCTTTGTCGGCAAAGCGGTTGATTTTGTCTTCCACGCTGGGGCAGTACCGTGGGCCAACGCCTTCGATTTTGCCCATGAACATGGGGCTGCGGTCAAAGCCGCTGCGAATGATGTCGTGCGTTTGCGCATTGGTGTGGGTAATCCAGCACGGCACTTGGCGCGGGTGCATGGCCGCCGAGCCCATAAAGCTGAACACGGGCATGCGCGTGTCGCTCTGCCCCGTGGCTGGGTTGGGCATGCCGTCACCGGGCTGCTCCAAGCATTTAGAAAAATCGATGCTGCGCCCGTCTAAGCGCGGTGGTGTGCCGGTTTTCAAACGGCCTTGCGGCAGTTGCATCTCTTTGAGCCGTGCACTCAAAGACTGGGCCGCAGGGTCGCCCGCCCGGCCTGCGGCATAGTTGTTCAGGCCCACGTGGATCTTGCCGTCCAAAAATGTGCCCGCGGTCAACACCACGGTTTTCGCCCGAAACCGAATACCAAGCTGCGTGACCGCCCCAACCACGCGGTCGGCCTCCAGCCACAAATCATCTACCGCTTGCTGGAACAGCCACAAGTTGGCTTGGTTTTCCAGCACCTGGCGCATCGCCGCTTTGTACAGCACGCGGTCCGCCTGCGCCCGCGTGGCCCGCACAGCAGGGCCTTTGCTGGAGTTCAAAATCCGAAACTGAATCCCCGCAGCATCCGTGGCCAACGCCATGGCACCGCCCAGCGCATCCACCTCTTTAACCAAATGCCCTTTGCCAATACCGCCAATCGAGGGGTTGCAACTCATCTGCCCCAAGGTTTCGATGTTGTGCGTCAATAAACATGTTTTACAACCCATGCGCGCCGCCGCCAGCGCCGCCTCGCAACCAGCGTGACCACCGCCAACAACAAGCACATCAAAAAAATCAGGGTACAGCATAGGGAGTCCAGTACAGCACGCAATGCGCTGTGGGCAAAGTTAACGTGAAATAACTTTCATGCAACGCAACGCAAGCTTGGCGCGCATGAAAGCCAGGGAGGGAAAAACGGGGAATACGGAGATGCGATTTTACGCGCCGGGGTGGTGTACAGCGATTTTTTAAGCCTAAAGCGCTCCATCAAAAATAGCGTTGCATCGTTAGATGCGCGCATTGGCGTGCGCACATGATTTACGCACATGGGGCGTTTGAAGTGCACGCGCTCGATGGGCGGCGCAATGAAAAGGTCGCAGCGCGGCTTATTTTGACGAATTAAGCAGGAAAACTCCCTGCCCATGGTGCAAGCCATCTATTTTTTGTTGTCATGCTGAAAAAATATCAGCATCGAAGTTCAAGCTTTTAAATTTATATTCGTAACTTATGTTACGAAATCCCTCAGACCATCGTATCCCATGCAAAGCATAAGCATTGATTTGTACACAGGCTATTTTTTGAGCACATACAGATCCGCCACGACAGCGGGCTGTCTAAGAGGGCGGGAGGAGAGATCAGCCATGTCAAGCTGACGCGGGTTTTGTCGGCAGCTTAAACACAAAATCCCTATTCAGTCCCTTAAGGCATGGCAAGCTAAAACCGGATTTATTTGTCAAACGGATTTGTCAAACGGGTCTGCAAACATGCGGAACTTGACATCTAAATCGCAATTTAACAAAAACATCAAACTCAAACTTGAGGTGACTTCATGAATCTGATTTTCCGTATGCTGTGGGTGTGGTTGTTGTCAACGCGCCGCGAACGCCTAACGCCGGGGGTGGCCGAAAGTCGCCTGAACCTCATCACCTTGCCTAACGATCTCGACCTTAACATGCACATGAACAACGGTCGATTTCTAACTATCTGCGACCTCTCGCGCGTTGATTTGTTCATTCGCTCTGGGCTTGTAGGGGCGATGCGCAAGCACAAATGGGCACCGATTATCACCGAGCATACGATGCGCTATAAACGCCCACTTCGCTTGTTCCAGAAATTTGAGGTGGTCATGCAACTCACGCACTGGGATGACCGAAATTTTTACATGTCACATCAGTTTTTTATTGGCGAGCGTTTGATTGCCGAAGGAAAATCGGTCGGTGTGATCCGTGGCCGTGAGGGCGTGATTGCACCCGAAACCGTGTTGACTCGGATACGAGAAATTCGAAAAATCGCATAACACCGCAGATAGCCAAGCACACTCCCCACCGTGTCTGGACACAGGCGCAAGCGATAACCTTTATGCGCTTGCTACATCGGTGTGCAAGCTTCGGCCATTGGACCCGAAGCCGGGCATGGTGCCGTGTCACGCAACCCCTATTGGCGTAACTTGGTAGGGCATATTTTCATGTGCTTAGCCATGGGAAATTCTTGCAGTGCGTGGATCTAACGCCACAGGACTGTCTGTTTGGTTTACCCAACATCAGCACCTACTTTTATTTCCCCTCTCGACGCTGATGGCAACTCGAACCAAGGAATCCAGTACGCGCCGGTGGATTGCATGGCAACGGTGTCGGCCCCACACGCCTTGCGCAATAGGTATGCCTCTTGACGGGTTCGTTCGTATCAGACTCAAACCAGTCAGGAAAGTCTGCCATGTGGTGTCTCTTTCGTTTTATTGACCAATAAAATAGTTTTTAAAGCTATAAATGCAAATATTTTTGAATTTATAAAAAACTGCTGCATTGCATTTCTCTGTGAAAACACAAATCTAACAACTGTCTTTTTTTATATATATAAGGTAGTAGTAGTAGATAGAGCTCCGAGCCAAGCTGTGAACAAGCCAATTTTTCGGTTTAAAAACAAGCAGTTGCGGTGCTATTTATGGTGTGTGTGAGTGCGCTTTTGTGGTGTAACGAAAATATGAACAACTTTGGCGCCATGGATCAATCTGTGGATAACTAGGGGTTTGTTAAAAAGTTATACACAGCTTTTGGTGTAGCAAAAAATGCCGACGGCTGGAAAGTGGCATGTGGCGTTTGTTTTTTGCCATGCGGGGCTACGCAAGCTGCAACGCGCACGCAAGCTTGGTGCAAAACCAGCACCGCGTTGGTGCCGCACAGCATGGTGGGTGTGCAAGTGGTTTGCTACACTGGCAGGATGTTTATTCACCGCATTAGCATTACGGGTTGTAGCGACCGGGGGGCCTGGCCCTGGCGTACTTTGTCCACGCCCTGAACGGGCAGCGTGGCGCGTAGCCCGTATCTTGGCGCAGGGGGTTGACCTTGGCGCTTGGATGCAACAGTGGCTGTGCAGGGTTTGGTGGTGTTGCTAGCGTTGACCGCCTTTTTGTTGTACCTGCGCCGCGTCTTCTTTTTTCTCCCTCTTTTTTTATTTTGGGCTTTTAATGGGCCCGAGCTTTTGTAAAGGCACGACCTACGTGATTACTGCAACACATTTTGAAGCTTTGCGCGCCCAAGGCTTTAACCGTATTCCTCTCATGGCCCAGGCTTTTGCGGACCTGGAAACGCCCTTGTCGCTTTACCTCAAACTTGCGTGCACCAACGGCCAGCCCGCGCCTTTGAGTTTTTTGTTGGAGTCGGTGGTGGGGGGCGAGCGTTTTGGGCGCTATAGCTTTATTGGGTTACCCGCCCGTACCTTTTTGCGCGCCAGTGGTTTTGGTGACCAGGCGCGTACCGAGGTGGTGACAGATGGGGTGGTGGTGGAAACATCGCAGGCCAACCCCTTGGACTTTATTGCCGAGTACCAGCAGCGTTTTAAGGTTGCTTTGGAGCCTGGCTTGCCGCGTTTTTGTGGCGGTTTGGCA
>JBIPME010000243.1:0-4003 GCA_044369275.1 Rhodoferax sp. | reverse complement strand
TAGATGAGCGCGCCGCAGAGGCTGATGAACAAAACGATTCGGTAGATTTTTAAAAAACTATTTTTCAAGATAAAAACGCAGTCCAATAAGTGCCTAAAAAAATGGGGCGTGGCAACACACGCATGGATATTCAATACCGTGGATGCCACAACCCGAAACGAAGCTATTTTCGCGTTAATTTGCAGACCTTGAACAAGGCCGCAAGGTCGGTTGAAAATGGGTAACCAAGGGCGGCATTTTCGGGCAGGTTGGGCAGGTTTTTGAGTTCCCACGTGTAGGCATCAAACTCAGGCGCGGGTTCAAGGGTAAACAGCAGGTAGGCGTCGCGGCTGGGTTCGCTGGGGTAAGCCAGCGCGCTCAATTCGGATTTGCTTGCCAAACGCGGGCCCTGATCGGGGTTAACAATGCGCCACAGCCCCGCAATGGCGTGCCCCTGTGGGCCGTGCAATAGCAGGTACTGGGCACCTGCTATTTGGGGCGTCAGGAAAAGTGCGCCTGCCGTATCGCCCGTTCGAAAATTGTAGATTTGCCTGTCTTTGATCCATTGGAGATGCGCCGCATCTTTGTACCAGCCCACCAAAATGGCGGTGTCAGAGGGGGGTGTGCGCCGAATACCATCCGCCGATTTTTCCGGAACAATGTTGTACAAAGCACGTTGCTCCTGTGTCAGCTGCGCTCCCGGGTAGGGGGTGCTTTGGGCGCTTTGGTAGCTTTGGTAGGTGGCATAGGTTTGGCGTTCGCGTGCAGAGGAGCGGTCGCACACATGGTCGACCACGTCGCGCAAAAACGTTTGCAAGGCATCTGTGCCGTTGCCCGGGCGCAGCGCAAAAGCGCCCAAGCCGGGCAAGACCTCGTGGAACCCTTGGAAGGGTGCGCCGACTTGCTGGTCACCGGGGTAGATCACGTAGGCACCGTGCGAGCGGCGAATGGCGTCGCGGTAGGCGTGCATTTTGAGCAAGTCTGCGCGCTTGTAGGTGCCTGCGGCTTCGTCTTGTTTGATGGCGTCTTGCGCGGGCGTATCTTCGCTGTCGCTTGCGTCGTCTGCCAGCGTGGGGGACGATAAAAGCTGGGCCGCTTGCTCCAGGCGGTATTTGGCATCGAAATGCACATGCACCATCAACTCTTGCGCTTCGGCAGCGTCCGCGTCAAACCCCACCGGCCACAGGCTTAGCGTGTAGTCGGGGCGCATGTTTTGGGTCCAAGAGCCTGTTTGGCCAGGGGTCTTGTTGCGGCTGAAAGTCCGGTTGTAGCTAAACCGCACACGCAGATCGCGCCCGGGCTGTTTCGATGTGCCGCTCAGCGCAACGTGCTGCCCCGCTTTGAGCTTGAGCCCAAAACCATCGCCGGTTTGCGCTATCAGTTGCGCGATGTCGGGCTTCTCAAAATTGAACAAGTCTTTGATGGTGTCTAGCAACGTAAAGAACACCCAATACTCGTACAAAGTGGCCACATCGCGCTGGCCCATGCCGTACACCTTCTCCCCGCCCTCCCACACCAGCTTGGCCGCCATGGCAAAACGGGTCCAGGCTTGCAGCACTTGGCGGTAGCCTTCGCGGCGTTGCAGGGTGGGGCTTGCCAGCGGCAAAAAGCTGGGCTCGCCTGCATGGCGCAGGGCGTCGCAGCCCAGGGCTTGGTCGAGCTTGTTGCTGAGCGCGTCTAGCTCGGTGCGCAAGCGTTCGTACTTGGGGGCTTGCAGCGCCGGCTGGCCCCGCATCTCGGCCAAAAACTGGCGAAAGCTGCGCAAGGCAAACTTCACAAAACGGTTTTCGGGGGTGTCTGTGCTGCGGCTGTTGTGCCGCATGGTGATGCGCTCGGGCAATGCGGGGAAGACCGCATGCAAGCTGTGCCCCGGCGGCAGCGCCCGGCGGCGGCTGCCCGAGGCCAACTGCCGCAGCAACCTGCCCGACGGCTTGAAGCCGCGCACCACGGGCTGCGGGGTTTCCTCTTGCATCCACGCCTCGTGCGGGTGGCTGGCAATGCGCTGCAAAGCATGGTCAAAACTGGGCGTGTTGAGCAGCGCATGCACAAACGCAAAACGCTGGCCCAGCGTGGCCGCGTTGCCCTCTGCGTCGCCCTGCGCATCGGGCACGGCGTTGAACTGGCTGGCGGCTTGCCAGTCTTGCACCAAGGCCATGCAATGCGCGGTGATGTCGTTGAGCATGCGCTGGTAATCGCTGCGGTAGTCCAGCTTGCGCGAGCGCACCTCCACCCGCGTGGTGCCCACCGTCTGCCCCTGTGCATCTTGCACCGTCAGGTTCAACGTACCCGTGGCCAAGCCGGGGTTGAATACGCCGCAGTGCTGGCGATCAGAAAACTTGCTTTGCAACACCACATCGCTGCTGGCGCCCCAGCTGGCTGGCAACAGCCTCCACGCGTGGTTGGACAGCGCATATTCGTAACGTGCCCCTTCGAGCACCTGCACCTGGGCCTCGCCCAGTGCCGCAGCCTCAGCGGCAGGCAGCTCCACCAAAGCCTCTAAGCCCGCGCCCAACTCGGCCCGGCCCATCGCCACCAGCTCTAAATAGCCCTCAATGGCGTTGCCTTGGTAGTCAACAATCGTGGCGCGTGCCATGTGTGTTGGCCTGCCGCTATCAGTTTTCAGCGAAGCTGGTGAAGCCTTCGTCTTTGAGGCGCTGTAGCATGCGTTCAACCTTGTTTTTCGTCAAAGGCAAGCCCTTCTCCTTGGCAAATTTCTCCAAGCTGCGCAACACGCCAGACAACTTGCGCTCAGAGCCGTGCAGCTTGGGCATGAGCTTTTGCAGCACTTGCGCATCCAGCGCGTCTTGGTATTGCCAGCCATCGCCACTGAGCTCGCGGTGAATGGCCACAAAGCGCGCTATTTCTTTGGCGCTGCGGTAGCCAAACTCAGCGCCCACCTCGGCCAGAGGTTCAAACAACTCCATCAAATCTTTTTGCAACTGCGCCAGCACTGACACGGGCGTGTTGCCCGTGCCACCTGTGCCATTTGCGCCATCTGCCTCGTCCGTGCCATGCAGCATGCGCCCCTCTAACGTAGAGTCTAGCTTTGCACACGCCACAAAAGCTTCGGCATAGTGGGCACCTTCGCCTTTCAAGGCTTTCACGCTAACTGCTGTCTCAGGCGCTGCCAAGAAATCACGCATTTGATCGGCTGACACGCGAAACTCAATCACGTTGGCGCGGTCCAGCACCTTGGGGCTGAACATGTAGGTGGTCTCGTCCACGTTCACCGTGCCAATGATGAACACATTGGGCGGCAAGGCTTGCCGTGCAGGCACGTCCATGCCATCCGCATTCAACATGCCCTGCCCGTGCAAAGCCAGCTCTGGTTTTGACGACTCCATGGCCGACAAAAAGTCGGCGAAATAACGCTCCACGTGCGAGAGGTTCATCTCGTCAAGAATCAAGAAGTGCGGCTTGTTTTCGTTGTTCACCGCGTGCTGGAGCAACTGCAAAATGCCGCTGGCAGGTGCGCAATAGCGCTTTTCCTTAACGTTAATTGCATCCGCATACCCCAACAAAGGCTCGTTGTTGGTCCAGTCCGCACCCACCGCCACTATGCAAATTTGCTTGTCTGCATCTGCCGATAGCCAATAGGCTATGGCTTCGGCCAGTTTGGTTTTGCCTGAGCCGGAGAGGCCGGTGAGGATGACGAAGGGTTTGGTGGCTTGGGCTGCTAACAGGCGGGTTATTTGGTTTTCGGAAAAGGTCAGGCCAACATGGCGCATAGATTCGTGCAATTGCTGCGGCATCGCATCCATCCTTGCTGCTTTTAACTTCTCAATAGAAGGTGGGACTTGCGCAAGCATTTCAAGGAACAGGTTAACGATTGTTAAAAAGTTATCCGTTATTTCTTGCAGATTAACGTTCTCAGAGCAATCAAATTGTTTTAAAAACCGGGCACTTTCATATTTTTCGTACGGGAATTGAGAGAGGTTTTCCGTTGTATCGCTAGGCCATTGCGTAGGCCAATGGCCAACTTTTGGACCCGCTGTTTCGCTCACACCGTAGGTGACATACAGCT
>JBIPME010000241.1:0-4009 GCA_044369275.1 Rhodoferax sp. | reverse complement strand
GCAGAGGGTTTGTACGATATTTATTTTAATTCCAATATCAATATATTTGAAAACAATGAAAAATATAAAATTGGATCAACCAACCTATTTTGCTCCTTAAGCGAAGGAGCAGATTTTTTAGAAAGACGCGGGTATGGGCTATTAACTGAATTATCTATTCAGGAAAATACAAACCAAGCCTCAAATACAGGAAAAGAGAAATTTCACTATAAAAGCAGCAGTCGCTTTATTGATCTTTCAATGCATACTTTTCCGGATGCATACCTTTCGAAAGAAAAAGTTCGTGATTTATTGGCAAAAAGCAATGAAGCTATTGCTTGTCGAATTATTCAAACGCATCAATTCACTAAGCCTTATCAATCCAATGCAATGGAAATACCTAGCATTGATATTTTGAAAATTCTTAATAACTAACTGTGCAAAAATTTGGAACCTTTGAAGCCTACGCGGAATACGCCATTTGGGCGTTGACCACGGGCTATGCACCCACGGCGGCCCGCTTGCAGTCTGAAATTGACAAAATTACCAGCCGCTGGACAGCGCACCACCGCACGCTCAACGCCGCAGTGCTGCACCGCCTCAAAGCCGCGCAAGCCTTGCGCTCCCGCTCGGCTTAATCTGGGCGCGGTGTGTGGGGGACGCTCGTTGTGTGGCCCTAGCGCAGTTGCAGCAGTTGCAGCAGTTGAAGCCGTTGCAGCGGTTTGTGTGGTCGGTGTAGCGGTTTGTACCCGTTTGCAGTCAATTCGTACTCAACTGGTAACTCGCGGTATTCCCAATAGGGGTTTTCCCAGTTACGATGTATTTCGTAATTTTGTTACCACTTCTTTGGGAGCGTTATGCCCTCTGTACCCACGCCAGTTGCCCTCCATCCAACGGTAGATGCCGTTACCCGTCGCATCCAAACCCGCAGCGCACCCACGCGCCAAGCGTATTTGCAGCAAATAGAGCTTGCGGCGCAACGCAAACCCGGCGCGGACCGCATGGGGTGTGCCAACGTAGCGCATGCCTTTGCGGCCATGCCCGATTCGGACAAGGCCCGTGCCACGGGCATAGACAAATTCCGGGTGGTTGCGGCGCGGGGCCCCAACATTGGAATTATTAATGCCTACAACGACATGCTGTCGGCCCATGCGCCCTTGCAGTATTACCCCGACATTATTAAAACCGAGGCGCGCCGCTTAGGCGCGACGGCCCAGGTCGCCGGTGGCGTGCCCGCCATGTGCGACGGCGTGACCCAAGGCACGCCGGGCATGGAGCTGAGTTTGTTTAGCCGCGATGCCATTGCCATGGCCACTGCGGTGTCCTTAAGCCATGACGTGTTTGATGCCGCATTGCTGCTTGGGGTGTGCGACAAAATCGTGCCCGGCCTGCTCATTGGCGCACTGCACTTTGGCCATTTGCCCACGGTGTTTGTACCCGCAGGCCCCATGACCTCGGGGCTGGCGAACAACGAAAAAGCCAAAGTGCGCGAAAAAGCCGCCCAAGGTTTGGTGGGGCGCGCTGAGTTGCTGGAGGCTGAATCGGCCGCTTACCACGCCGTTGGCACTTGCACTTTTTACGGCACCGCCAATAGCAACCAAATGCTGCTCGAAGCCATGGGCCTGCATGTGCCGGGCACGGCCTTCATCAACCCCGGCAATGCGGTGCGCGAAGAGCTCACCCGCGAGGCCGTGCGCACGGTCTTGGGCGGGCAAAGCGTGGGCGCGTTGTGCACGCCGATTGGGCGCTTGGTGGACGAGCGCTGCATTGTGAATGCCATGGTCGCGCTCTTGGCCACGGGCGGCTCCACCAACCACCTCATCCACTGGGTGGCGGTGGCGCGTGCGGCGGGCATTGTGATCGATTGGAATGATTTTTCAGCCCTGTCCGACGTGGTGCCGCTGTTGGCCCGCGTCTACCCCAATGGCAGTGCCGACGTGAACCAGTTCCAGGCCGCAGGGGGCCCGGGCTTTGTGATTCGGGAATTGCTGGATGCCGGCTTGATGCACGGCGACGTGTGCACGGTGCGCAGCAGCCTGCGCGAATTCACCCGCATTCCCAGTGCGCAGCCCCACGGCGACTTGGTCTGGCAAGACATCGGCGCTAGCAAAGACGAGAGCGTGCTGCGCCCCGCCACCGCGCCTTTTAGCCCCAGCGGCGGTTTGAAACTTTTAAAGGGCAACCTCGGGCGCAGCGTGATCAAAGTCTCCGCCGTGCCCCATGACCGCCACATCATTGAGGCCCCTTGCCGCGTGTTCGACTCCCAAGAAGCGCTCCAAGCCGCCTTTAGCGCCGACACCTTAAACCAAGACGTGATTTGTGTGGTGCGCTGGCAAGGCCCCCAGGCCAATGGCATGCCCGAGCTGCACAAACTCACGCCCCCCTTGGCGGTGCTCCAGGGCAAAGGCTTCAAAGTGGCCTTGGTCACCGATGGGCGTATGAGTGGCGCATCGGGCAAAGTGCCCGCAGCCATTCACGTCTCTCCTGAGGCGGCAGCCGGCGGCGCCTTGGCCAAGGTACGCGACGGAGACCTGCTGCGCCTAGACGCCAACGCAGAAACGCTGGAAGTCTTGGTAGACGCAGCCCAGTGGGCCGCCCGACCGCTGGCCACCATGCCCGAGAGCCTGCGCATGGCCAATGGCATTGGCATGGGCCGCGAACTGTTTGCGGGCATGCGCCGCAATGCCTTAGCCGCAGAAGAGGGCGCTTGCACCTGGCTTTAGTTTTTTCACCCGGCTATTTCCCTCATTATTTTTAGCTTATTTTTCAACTCTTTTTGAATTGCAGCACGCCACATGCCCACAACACCAACCCCCTTGACCGCGTTGCAAGTAATGCAAGATGCGCCCGTGATTCCCGTGATCGTGCTCAACGACCTCGCGCATGCCGTGCCCTTGGCGCGGGCTTTGGTGGCGGGCGGGGTGCGCATGTTAGAGGTCACGCTGCGCACCCCGCAGGCGCTGGCCTGCATGGAGGCCATTGCCAAAGCCGTGCCCGAGGCCGTGGTGGGTGCAGGCACCGTGCGCTCCAAGGCTGACGCGCAGGCCGCAGCCCAAGCCGGTGCGCGTTTCGCCGTCAGCCCAGGCTACACCAGCGCGGTGGGCCAAGCCTGCCGCGACGCGGGCCTGGCCCTTTTGCCCGGTGTGGCCACAGGCAGCGAAATCATGGCGGCCCAGCAAGATGGTTTTAACGAACTTAAGTTTTTCCCCGCCATGCAAGCCGGTGGCGCTGCCATGCTCAAGGCTTGGAGTGGCCCCTTTTTCGATGCCCGTTTTTGCCCCACCGGCGGCGTGACCTTGGAAAACGCCCCCGATTTATTGGCCTTGCCCAATGTGGTGTGCGTAGGCGGCTCTTGGCTGGTGCCCGCGCAAGCCATCGCCCAAGGCGACTGGGCGCGCATTACGCAATTGGCCCGCGATACGCAGGCTTTGCAGGGGTAAGCGCGGGTTTGGCGCTTGCCAATTCTTGGCATGCCAGTTGGCAGCGGTGGTGCTGAATTTGCTGTAACTTTTGACGCTGTTGGTGCGAATGGGTGAAGATACGTTCAAATTCAACGGGAGATACTGATGTTCAAGGGTGTTTTGTGGAAAAATCAGAATGGTGTGCCGGGCTATTAGCAGCGTATGGATCTGGTGTCTTTCAGCTTGGCTGAGGTGTTGGTAATTCATGGCAACTTCGACTGTCGGGTCAAAAAGCTGTGAATATTAATATCCTCAGCCTCCTAACTCGGGTTCATTTCTGTTGCATTTCGTGCTTGAAGTCGCTGAACATGCTGTTGATGCCTTCGTAGCCGCTGAGTTTGAGGGGCTCGAGCACGTCTTTGCCAAAGAGCTGGGGGATGTCGGGTCAGTGGACGCTCAAGGGGCGCGAGGGGGTGGGGCGGCTGGGGAGCCCTGTGGTTGTCGGCACAGCCCATTTTCAGCACCCCCGCCCCGCCTTCATGGCCCTTTGTAATACCAAATAACAGCGCCACTCGGGGCCATGGTTTGCACGGGCATGGGTTCGCCCAGTTGCATGCGCACGGTTTGGT
>JBIPME010000242.1:0-4009 GCA_044369275.1 Rhodoferax sp. | reverse complement strand
TGGGATCAGCAAATGGATGGGGGTGTAGCCTGCGATGTTGGGCAGTTGGAAGTCGCGGATAAAGAGCCCTGAGAGCGCGGTCCCCAGCATGCAGCTGACCCAGGCATAGCCCAAGGCGCGGTGCAGCACAGGCCGTGCGCTTCGGCCACGCCGCGCCCAAATAACGAAGGGGCCCAGCAGCACTGCGGTGAGGGCGGTGGTGACGTGCACGGCGATGGTGGGTGTCATCTGCATCGGTGAATGCTCCTTGTGGCTGAAATAGACAAAACGATTGCGCCGTGCTGTGTGCTGTGTGCCGCAATAGCGCTTTGGCGCTGCACCTACGCACAAGCCGCGCTGAACGGCCTAGCGGCTTAGCGGCGTCCTAGCGGCGTCCTAGCGGCGTCCTAGCGGCGGCCTTGTGGCGCACGTGCAATGTCGTTCAAAGCCTTCTTCTTGCCAATGCGTTTGCGATGGAAGGGCATTTTTGCAGCGCGAAATGCGGGCATGGGGGTGTCAGTGGCATGCGGCGAAGGCGCTGATACCGCTAGCAAACTCTACTAATCCTTGAGTTCTTCCCTGAATTTCCATGCCAGTTCGGCCCAAGGGGTTGCTCACCATCGTTTCGTTTATTGCGTTTATACTGCGCTCAGTCTGAAATTTTTCCTTTTGAGGAGATCCCTGTGAACGCTCCCGCCATCCCCAAAACCCTGCCTTCGCAAGAAGACATCGCGCTCGCCCGGGAGTCGGGCAGGGCTCTATCGACCGTGCTCCTGACCCGTGCAGAAACCCCGCAAATCGACTTCTACGACGACAAGGGGGCTGTGCGCACCGTGCGTATCCCCACCTCGGCGCTGCGATTGCTGCTGGAAGTGTTGACCGAAATCGGCCAGGGTAATACCGTGTCTATCATCCCAACTCATGCCGAGTTGACCACACAAGAAGCCGCCGATGTGCTCAATGTGTCACGTCCGTTTCTCGTGCAGTTGCTGGAAAAGGGTGACATGCCGTTTCACAAGATAGGCACCCACCGCCGAGTTCGCTACCAGGACGTGATTGAATACAAGGAGCACATTGATGCCGAGCGCCGCAAAGCTTTAGACGAATTGGCTGCGCAGGCACAGGAACTCGGGATGGGGTATTGACTGGATGGGTTCGCATTTCACGGTTGTCTATGACGCCTGCGTGCTTTATCCAGCACCATTGCGCGACTTGCTGATGCATCTGGCGCTCTCGGATTTGTACCGAGCGCGCTGGAGCGACATGATTCACGACGAGTGGATCCGCAATGTCCGGGTGAACAGGCCTGATCTTGCTCCCGCGCTACTGGAAAGAACCCGTGCCCGTATGAACCAAGCGGTACGCGACTGTGTGGTCACCGGATTCGAGTACCTCATTGCCTCCATGAATCTGCCTGACCCAGACGATCAGCATGTGGTGGCTGCCGCCATTCACACGGGGGCTAGCCTGATCGTGACCTTCAACCTGAAGGACTTTCCGCCCAAAGCGCTCAAACCATATAACCTGGTCGCCCAGCACCCCGACGATTTCATCGTCGACTTGCTCGATTTGCATCCAGCCGCTGTGCTGGAAGCAGCGTCCCACCATCGTCGGTCGCTGAAGTCTCCACCCAAGACGGCGGACGAATACCTTGATACCTTGCTGGCGCAGGGCTTGACGCAATCGGTAGCGGTGATGCGCCAGTGGATTGTGGCCCTATAAGCGGCCAGAACCCGTTGGCATGGCGGGGGTGGTGGTCAGATTGCCCGATTTGTCGGCATGTTGCGTGCCAAAGAGGCTGGTGGCAACCCACTATCCCCATCCCCAACCCCAACCCCAACCTCTTAAGCCTGCCGTGCGCAAACGCCCTGCAATGTCAGTTTTCTGCTTTCGTGCTTTTTAACAAGCTGTATGCCATGGCACCCAGTAGCAACAGCCCGGTGAGCAAAGCGGCCCAGAGCCAAGTGGTGTTTTGGCTGTCTTTGGTTGGGGCGGGGCTGGGTGCTTTGGTGGGGCTGGTGGCCGCTGTAGCTGCGCTGGGGGTGGTGCGTTGCAAGGCGGGTAGGTTGACTTGGGCGGTGCTGATGGGGCTGTGTTCGCCTAAGGGCATGAGCTGGGTGGCGGGCATGGGCAGGCCGGGGGCTTTGGGGTCGCCCCACGTGAGGTCGATGGGGCCGGCTTCGCGTGCAAGGAAGATGATTTCGCGGCTGCGGGTGCCTAGGCTGAGTGTGGGCGGGGTGTTGCCCCATTCGTTGGTGTTTTGGCGGGCTTCTAGGCGCAGGCGTTGGTAGTGTTCGCCGTCTAAGTTCCAGAGGGCTTGGCGGCTTTCGCTGCCGTCGGGCAGGCTCAGGCGCCAGACTACACCTTCCCACAGCGGTTGGCGTTGGATGTCGTTGTGGGTGCTGGGGGCTGCCTCTTGGCGGTGGCGCAGGCCATGGAAGGGGTGGCGGTGTTGCCGGGCGGGGGCGGGTGTGGCGGTGACGCTGTTTTCGCCCAGCAGGCGCACGCTGGCCACGGTGTTGCCTTGGGCCAGGTCCAGGCGCAGTGCGTCCAGTGGCAGGTGGGGTGGCAGGTTCCAGGTGCAGCTTTGGGCGTCGCATTGGCTGGCGCTCCAAGCGGGGCTCCATTGCAGGGCCGGGGGTGCAGCCACGGGGGTGTCTAGGTGTTCGACTTCGGCGCTTTGCAGGGCCAGCGGGGTGCCAAGCCATTGCAGGCGCAGGTAGCGTGCGCGCAGGCCTTCGAGGGAGATGCTGTCTTGCGCCAGGCTTTGGCCTTGTTGCTGTAGTTTGAGCACGGCGGCGTCGCTGGCAATGGTGTTCCAGTGGCGCAGGTCGTCGCTGGCTTCTAGGCGCAGCGGGAATACGCCTTGCGCGTTGTCGGACCAGCGCAGTGTGAGGGTGAGGAGGTTGCCGCCGATTTGGTGCAAGTCCAGTAACCAAGTGTCGGCTGCGCTGGCAGGGGCGCTTGGGGCGGGGCTGGCACCTTTCCATTGCACGCTGCCGTCGGGGTGCAAGGTGATCTGGGCTGGCAAGGCGCTGCCAGTGCTTGGGTTGGCCGTGTTGCTACGGGCCGATTGGGGCAGGGGGAACAGGCTGACGGCTTGGCGCTTGCTGTTGGCTTGCGGGTTGGGCTCGGGGGCCCAAGCCCATGGCAGGGCTTGGCCTTTGGCGTCGACGACGCGCAGGTCGCCTAAGTGGGCGTCTTGGGCGCTGCTGTGCAGGGCTTGGGGCAGCGTCAGCCTGAAATAAGGCCCCGCACCTTCGCGCTGAATGGGGGCGCTGCCTGCCATGACAACGGCGGGCAGCCAGGCCAGTAGGGTGATCACAGGCGTGATCAGAGGGTTCATTTTCATAGCTATTCTTGAGAAGAGGTTGTCGCTGTTGTCGCTGTGGCGGTTGCTTTGTCGCGGTTCGGTACGGGTGCGAAATACCCCACCAGCAAGAGCAGCACGCCCACGCCGATGAAGGAGACGATGCGGTAAAGCCCGCCGTGGTCGGCCAGTTCCACCACAAAGAGTTTGAGCACCACCACGCCCAGCAGGGCGGCACCGGCGATCCACGCCTTGCGCGAACCGCGCCGGTTGGCCCAGAGCATGGCCAACACGCCGCTCAAGGCCCAGGTGATGGACAGCATGGCTTGGGCCAGTGTGGACTCCCACAGTGCGTAGACGTTCCAAGGCACGCCCGCCAGCTGGTGGCAGCTGCGCAGTACCACGCCCGTCAGTGTGGCCAAGCCGGTGCTGGCCGCTGCGGCGGTGTGCAATGGGCGGGGTAGCCGCAGTGGCGAGTCTGGGGGCAGGCTGCGCTGCCAGATGAGCAGGGCCGTGGCGACCAAGCCCATGCCCAGCTCTATCGGGTTGAGCAAGGGGATATAGGGCAGGGGGGTGGCGTTGCCGCTACTGACTACATTGGCCCACCACAGCCACAGGCCGCCCCACAGGGCCAGCGGCACGGCGGCGGCTTGGTAGGCTGGGGATTCGGTGTTCAGCGGCCAGCGTCGCTGCAGGCGCGGGTGGCCCAGGCCAAACAAT
>JBIPME010000008.1:0-12451 GCA_044369275.1 Rhodoferax sp. | reverse complement strand
GGCAGTCAACGTAGACTGGTTTCCATCGCTTTCAACCGTGTTTTCGGGAATGTCATTTACCGAACGTGTTTACCAGACCACTTTACCCGCAATCACCCTAACGCTCTTGGTTGCCGCGCACATGTTGCGCATGACACGCAGCTCCGTGCTATCTGTCATGTCCACACCCTACATTGAAATGGCCTTCCTCAAAGGTGCCAAACGCCGCAGCGTCATTACACGCCATGCACTGCCTAACGCGGCTGCCCCCATCATTACTGTAATTGCGCTAAACCTTGCCTATTTGGTGGTTGGCGTGGTGGTGATCGAGGCTGTGTTTATCTACCCCGGGCTAGGACAACTAATGGTAGATGCCGTATCTAAGCGGGATGTGCCTGTCGTTCAAGCTTGTGGAATAGTGTTTGCTTTGGTGTTCGTGTCGCTGAACACACTGGCCGATATTTTGGTTATTTTGGTTAACCCACGTCTGCGTCACGCTCGATAAAAGGATAAAAATGCGTTTATTTGGACAAAAACTAACACCGACTGCCCTCTTTGGCATCGTCACAATTGTATTTTTCGTGGCAATTGCTTTGTTAACCCCTTGGTTAGCCCCTTACTCTGAGTCTGCCAATGTCGGTGGCACTTGGGATACGCCAACCTTAGGTAGCAAAGGCCCAGAGCCATCCCCCACCATGCTGCTTGGAACCGACCAAATCGGCCGAGACATGCTGACCCGAATTATGTATGGCACGCGCATGACCATTGGTGTGGCCTTATTAATTACCTTGCTGTCATTTTTTATCGGCATTGTGACTGGCTTTATCAGCGCAGTCGTTGGGGGCTGGGTTGATGTTTTTTTCAGCCGTTTGGTCGACATCATGCTGTCCATCCCAGGTTTGATATTTGCGTTGATTATTTTGGGCGTATTTGGGTCTAGCATCCCAACCCTTGTCATTACGATTGCGATTCTTGACTCCACACGCGTTTTCCGCTTATCGCGTGCACTGGGTATGAATTTAACCGTGATGGAATACGTTGAAGCCGCACGCCTGCGCGGTGAGGGCTTAATGTGGGTGATTCGAAAAGAAATTTTACCCAATGCTTGGGCACCTTTGGTTTCTGAATTTGGTTTGCGTTTTTGCTTTAATTTCTTATTTATCGCAGGCCTGTCATTCTTAGGCCTAGGTATACAACCCCCCTACGCCGATTTGGGTGGCATGGTCCGTGAAAATGCTGCTGCCATTAATTTTGGCTTAATGGCCCCAATTTATCCTGCGGCAACCATTGCGTTGTTAACGGTTGCCGTCAATCTCGTCGTGGACTGGATGCTGTCCATTGATGCTCGCCCATCCGGCGCACAAGCAGAACTATAAGAAGAGGAGAGGCAAATGGAACGGAATATTATTCTTCAAATGAAGGGCATCAGGCTGCAAAACCTGGCTGGCGGTGCCATCGTAGACAACATCGACCTCGATCTTCACCAGGGTGAAGTATTGGGCCTCATCGGTGAAAGTGGCGCTGGAAAATCGACGCTAGGTTTATCCAGCATGTGCTACGCCCGTGCAGGCGTACACATAGCAGCCGGTGAAATCATTGTGGGTGACACCAACATCCGCACTCTGAATGCCGATGGACGCAGACGTATGCGTGGCAAACGCATTGCCTATGTAGCGCAATCGGCCAGTGCAGCATTCAATCCAGCACATACCTTGATGGACCAAGTATGTGAGGCACCTTTGATCCACAAACTCATGTCCCGCACCGAAGCCGAACGCTGGGCACAGGAACTGTTCAGAGCGCTGGACCTACCCGACCCTGAGAACTTTGGCAGACGCTACCCGCACCAAGCCTCTGGCGGGCAATTGCAACGCGCCATGGCTGCCATGGCCATGTCTTGCCGTCCCGACGTGCTGGTTTTGGACGAGCCCACCACCGCTTTGGATGTCACCACGCAAATCGAGGTGTTAATACTGCTCAAGTCGCTGATTAAACAGTACAAAACCGCGGCCCTCTACATTACGCATGACTTGGCGGTGGTCGCGCAGGTGGCCGATCGGATTAAAGTTTTGCGCCATGGCAAAGAAGTAGAAGAAGGCTTTACCAACCAAATTTTGCACCACGCTAAAAAAGACTACACCGAGCGTTTGGTCGCGGTGCGAAGTGCTGCCGCATCTGAGCGTGCAGTGCAATCTACAGTGAAGGAGCAATCCGTTCTCAGCATTACCGGCTGCCACGCGTTTTACGGGGCTTTTCACGTAGTTCGGGGCGTCAATTTGGACGTTAAGTTAGGAGAGACGGTGGCCGTTGTTGGTGAATCGGGCTCCGGAAAATCCACGTTAGCGCGCATCATTACCGGGCTACTCCCCCCAAGCCAAGGCAGCATCGTCTTCCAAGGCCAGCAACTGCCTGCGATGCTCAAACATCGCAGCAAGGGCTTGAAACAAAAAGTTCAATTGGTCTACCAAATTCCTGACGTTGCCTTGAATCCGCGGCAAAATCTGTTGGAAATTGTTGGGCGTCCGGTGCAGTTTTATTTTGGTTTAGGCCGACAAGAAGTTTTAAAGAGAGCCAAAGAGTTAATGCGTTTGGTGGAGTTGCCCGAAGACTTTTTAGAGCGCAGACCCGGTCAATTATCAGGCGGGCAAAAGCAGCGCGTTTGTATCGCACGGGCCTTGGCTGCCCAGCCGGATTTGCTGATTTTGGATGAGCCCACCTCTGCTTTGGATCCGCTGGTTGCAGAGGAGATTTTGACTTTATTGCGTAAACTGCAAAAAGAACTCAGCCTGTCTTACATCTTAATCACCCACGACTTAGATGTTGTGCACCGTATTGCACATCGGACGGCGGTCATGCTAAAGGGCGAATTTATTGCGTTTGATAACACCAATACAATTTTTGAAAGCCCCGAGCATGCCTACACCAAAAAACTCATGATGGCCGTTCCTGAGCTGCGTGTGGACTGGCTCGACGAGGTGCTGGCGCTGCGCAGTGCAGCGGCAGAAAGCGTATAGGTCTATGGACGCCCAGCGGCGTCTGTAGACACACACACGTTCGCAGATGAAATGCGAACGTGCTGCATGAGCCAGTGCTTGAATTGCTCTACATACACAGCACTGCCACTGTTGCTGTTCTGGACAAACCAATAGCCGTTGGGGCCATTAATAAACTGTGCACTGTGCGCAAGCAAGGCCCCTGATTTGAGCTCAGGCACAATCATGGCCTCATCGACCACCACAACCCCCGCCCCCACGATGGCGGCATTGATGGCTTGGTCTAAGGTAGAAAAATGCAAACCCGGTTGGGGATCCACATCTTGCAGTCCGAAAGTTTTAATCCATGACTCCCATACCGGAATGCGGTGGTCTCCGTCCAAGATGTGCAGCAGGGTTGCATGCGCCAAAGGCAAGGGTTTGCCATCGCGCCAGAGTGCTGCGCTGCTGGCAATAATATGGCGCTCTTGCATGATGGGTTCGCAAAAGCTGTGTGACCATGGCTCTCGGGCAAAGAAAATCAAACAATCAATGGAGCGGGCTTCCCGTATATTTTGAATTCGGTCGGTCGTAATTGATAGGTCAATTTGCGGAAACTTGGCCCGAAAATCCGACAACCGGGGTGCCAACCACCGGGTGGCAAAAGTAGGCGGAACATTCACGCTGAGCATTTGCCTGCTGGCATGCCCTTGGGACTTGTAAACCGCGTTGCCCATTTGTTCAAAAATTAATTTTAATTCTTGGGCCAATTCACGCCCTGCTGGGGTCAGCTCAATTTTCGGGTGCGTGCGATTAAACAATGTCACGCCCAAGCTAATTTCTAGCTGCTTGATCTGCCGACTGATCGCCCCTTGCGTTACATGCAGCAGCTCACCTGCCAGCGTAAAGCTACCCACTTCGGCGGCGACCGAGAACGCCCGCAGTGCATTAAGAGATGGAAGGCGCTTGACGAGCATGCTGTGTTCCAACCATCCTAATCTAAGCGCCAAACGCCCTGCCCCACAACCGCCTGCAAAAGGGGCTGCGAAACCAGCTCAGGTGCCAATTCCGCAAGTGGATGCAGTACAAATGCCCGCGACCACATGCGCGGATGGGGCAGCGTCAACTCGGGTGAATCCATTTGAACGCTACCGTAAAGCAAGATGTCCAAATCCAGCGTTCTGGGCGCGTTTTTGAAAGACCGCTGCCTTCCAGCTTGCAGCTCTATGGTTTGCAATGCGTGCAGCAAATCCAAACTGGGTAAGCGTGTCTCCACTTGTAAAACCGCATTCACATAATCGCTGCCTTGTGCATCCACAGGCGCACTGCCGTAGAGTGACGATTGCTTGCGCAAAGCGACCCCGCTAATCTGCCCAATCGCTTGGATCGCAGCCAAGACACTGGTTTTTGCATCGCCTAAATTGGCGCCTAAGCCCAGGTAGGCTAGCACCGGATCATTCGTATGTTGCACAGTTTTAAGCGTCCGATTCTCTCGCACTAAAGGGGCTGTCATTGTCCGGTGATTTTGCTTTCACAGTGCGCCTTCTGCGGCGCTTGCGGGTGGCTGAATTAGAGTCCGAATTAGAGTCCGAATTAGAGTCTGAATTAGAGTCTGAATTGTCCGCAGCATTCAAGGATTGGGTTGCGTCTGAGGTGCGTGTTTGCGGGTTCGCGTCAGCAGCGGGTTGGCGCGGTGCGCGCGCAACCCGTGCGCGCTTTTGTTGCTCTGCACGCGCTTGATCTACCAAGGCTTGGCGCGTGGCATCATCTGCCATGGTAAATGTTTGCCACCAATCCGCTAATGCCTCGTCGACTTCGCCCGCATCAGCGCGCAAACGCATAAAGTCAAAAGCCGCTCGGAATCGGGGTTGCTCTACCAAGCCAAAAGGTGCGCTGCCGGCGCGCTTTTCAAAGCGTGTTTGCATGGTCCATATTTCGCGCATGTCCGCTGCGAGTTTGCCGCGCCCCGATACATCGCCAATTTTGGCATTGAAAACATCATCGATGGCATCCAACAACGCGGGGTGGCTGTGCTGGCGCTGCGCGGTGCGCATGGCCCAGCCGTCACGCACATCCGCCCATAACACGCAGGCTAACAAAAAGCTGGGCGCAACAGGTTTACCCTCTTCCACACGGCGGTCAGTGTCTTGCAATGCAGCATGTACAAACCCTTGCTCTGAACGCTCTACAACAACATCGAGCAAAGGGTAAATACCCCGTGCCATCCCTAGTAATTTGAGTTGCGCGATGGACGACAAGGCATGCCCAGTTTGCAAAAGTTTGAGCATTTCATCGAACATCCGGCTTTGCGGTACATCCGCCAACAGCGCTTGCGATTTCACCAAGGGGGCCGCCGTTTTGGCCTCCAACTTAAAGCCCAATGGGCTGAGCTTGGCGGCAAAACGAACCGCACGAATGATGCGCACGGGGTCTTCGCGGTAGCGCGTAGCGGCATCCCCAATCATGCGCAGAAGATGGTTTTTCGCGTCCTTTAAACCTTGGTGGTAATCCACGACGATTTGCGTTTGCGGGTCGTAGTACATGGCGTTAACGGTAAAGTCCCGGCGCACCGCGTCTTCCTCTTGGGGGCCCCATACATTGTCACGCAAGACTCTGCCTGAAGCGTCGACCGCGTGCTTCATGCCGGCCAATTCGTGCTTGCTCGTTTTCTCATTGCCGGCCACCTGCTCCGCAGCGGCGTTGTCCATGTAGGCGCGAAACGTGGAGACTTCAATCACTTCATTGTCACGCCCACGCCCGTACACCACATGCACAATCCTAAAGCGGCGGCCAATAATGAAGGCGCGGCGAAATAGGCCTTTCACCTGCTCAGGTGTGGCATTGGTCGCCACGTCAAAATCTTTAGGACGCAAACCCAAAAGCAAGTCCCGTACCGCGCCGCCGACGATGTAGGCCTCAAACCCTGCACGCTGGAGGGTGTGCACCACGTTTTTTGCACGCTCGTCAACCATATCGGGGTCAATGCCGTGGACCGCTGCCGCAACCTCCATGCGCTTTCCAAATTGGGGGGCCGCAGCCTTGGCGGCACGCTTGGGGCTTGTTTTGCCAAGGAGCTTATCGATAAAGTTTTTAATCAATTTTTTTCCCGATATAAAGGTCATTTATGATGCAAAAAGCGAAAGTATGGGCCAGCCGCGTGCCTGGGCAATAGCGCGCAAGGCATCATCGGGGTTGGTCGCAATGGGCGCATTCACCCGCTCTAGCAAGGGTAAGTCGTTAATAGAGTCTGAGTAGAAGGTGGTGTGCACATGGTCCCAGTCCCAACCACGCTGCGCCAGCCAAGCTTGCATGCGCAACACCTTGCCCTCTCTAAAGGTCGGCACACCTTTGATTTCTCCGGTATACCAGTCTTCTTGTCCTGGCTGCGCTTGGCGTTCTAACTCAATGGCCAGCAACTCCTCTACACCCAAGGCATCTGCAATAGGGCGCGTCACAAACTCGTTGGTGGCAGTAATAATCACCACCGTAGCCCCCTCCTCTTGGTGCTGGCCAATGATTTGCCTTGCCTGCGGCAATAAACCAGGGAGTACCACTTTGCGCATGTAAGCATCGCGTGCGGCCAGCGCATTGGCCGAGCCTTGTTGGCGTAAAGCGGCCGTAGCAAAACGCACATACGCATGGATATCCAATGTGCCGTTCTTGTATTGCGCATAAAACGCATCATTTTGCTGCTGAAACGACACGGGATGCGTCCAACCCAGTTCGGTGGTGAAAGAGCCCCAAGAATAATCAGAGTCAAATGGGATCAGGGTATGGTCCAAATCGAATAGCGCCAGCTTCTTCAAAGTCATTTATGCTCCAGCATTGATTTAATCATGGGAATGGTTATGGAGCGCTTGGTTTGCAAGCTGTAACCGTCGATCATCACTAATAAATTCATTAAACTTTCCAAATCACGCCTAAAGCGGGTCAGCACGAAATCCATGACTTCCTCGCTTAAAAAAATACCTCTTGCATCGGCCGCTTGGTACAGCACGGCCCTGCTCTCAGACTCACTCAACGGTTGCAAATGAAAGATATGCCCCCAACCAAGACGCGTGCGCAAATCATCACGCAGCGCTAACTCTACAGGGGCAAACTGGCCTGCAGCCAATATGTGGCAGGGGTGTGTTTGCGCGTTAACGAACCAATTAAAAGCCGTATGCTGCTGTGCGGGGCTGTAAAGATGAACATCGTCCATTATGACAGCCGACCAGTTTTCATCGTACTCGGGAGGGACCAGCACATTGGCATCCAACCAGCCAACCGCAAGCGACTGCTCGCGCAAGCCCATGTAGGCGGCTTTCAAAAGGTGGCTCTTGCCACTGCCACTGGCACCCCAATAGTACGTGGGCACGTTCGCACCCGCCACGGGCTGCGTCAGGTTGGCTAGCCAGAGCCGAAGATGGTCTAAAGCAGCAACGTTGGAGCCCACACAGAAGTTAGTCAACGTAGGCCCCGTTGGCAAACCAATATCCAACACCATTTGCTTCATAAAATTAGCCCAGGTACAAAGGACTTGCCAAATAACCCGCACGAATACGACGAATCAACACAAACAGTACCGCACTGAGTGGCAAGGCGACCAAGACGCCCAAGAAGCCAAATAACTGACCAAAAGCGAGCAAGGCAAAAATAACCGCCAAGGGATGCAAACCAATGCGCTCCCCCACGAGTTTGGGCGTTAACACAAAACTCTCCAGCACCTGCCCCAAGCCGTACACCACCACCAACATGGCAACCGTATTGCCAAGGCCCGCAACCGAAAACTGCAACAAGCCCGCGCCCGCTGCTAAAACCAAACCAATTCCAAACCCCAAATAGGGCACAAACACGGCCAAACCCGTGAAAATGCCAATAGGCAGGGCCAAATCCAAGCCAAAAAAAGTCAAACCCAGACTGTAAAAAATTGCCAGTGTGCCCATCACCATCAACTGCCCGCGTAAATACTGCCCCAAAACGGCATCGGCCTCACCCAAAAAGCTGTCGGAACCTGCACGCAGCCTAGGCGGCACCAAATTACGCAACTGCGATAGCAAACGAGGCCATTCCATCAGCAAATAAAACAAGACCACCGGAACCAACACCGCATTGCCCACCAAAGCAAAGGCAACACTGCCGCCGAGCTTGACCGATGCCAACACCGAACCCAACGCGTCTTCCAAATTCGTGTCTAAGTAAGTTTTGACGAATTTTTTGATACTTTCAACATCTAAAGACACATTAAAACCCCATTGCGCAAGCCAGGGTTTGAGCACCGCACTGCCTCTTTCAAACAGTTGCGGCAACTGGTCTCGCATCAATGGCAGCTCTTTGGCCAAAATAGGCACTAAAAGCAGCAACATTCCTAGCAGAAAAATCAAAAACAACAACTCAACTGCGATGACTGCCAAAACTCTGGGGATACGCCCGCGCCCCAGACTGTCCAACTTGTCAACCAAGGGGGTCAGGGCATAGGCCAAGACGGCTGCCACCACGAACGGGGCCAAGACGGGTGCGAGCAACCAAAATGCCAAGCCCAAAAAGGCCAAAAGCGAACACCAGACCAGAATACTTTTTTGAGCGGAAGTGAGTTGCATACGGTTGGGTGAAGTTGGAGCCTTTAGAATCAACACGAATTCTATTCGGGTCTTCCATCGCATTGGCTAAAAGCTACATTCTCATGACTAAAAACTCCCAACCGCCCTCTCCCCAAGCCTTGTCTTACAAAGATGCAGGCGTTGACATTGAAGCTGGTGATGCACTTGTAGAACGCATCAAACCATTGGCCAAAAAAACCATGCGTGAGGGCGTGCTTGCGGGCATTGGGGGCTTTGGGGCGCTCTTTGAAGTTCCCAAACGTTACCAAGAGCCGGTTTTGGTCAGTGGTACGGACGGCGTGGGCACCAAACTCAAACTCGCGTTCGAATGGGATATGCACAACACCGTTGGCATCGATTTGGTCGCAATGAGCGTCAACGACGTGCTGGTGCAAGGCGCAGAGCCCTTGTTTTTCTTGGATTACTTTGCCTGCGGCAAACTCGATATCAACACCGCCGCTGCCGTGATTGGCGGCATTGCAAAAGGCTGCGAGCTCTCTGGCTGTGCTTTGATTGGGGGGGAGACCGCAGAAATGCCAGGCATGTACCCCGATGGCGAATACGACTTGGCAGGATTTGCGGTCGGTGCAGTAGAAAAATCCAAAATATTAACCGGCCAACAAGTCAAGCCCGGCGACATAGTCTTAGGCTTGGCCAGCAGCGGGGTCCACTCCAACGGTTTTAGCTTGGTGCGCAAATGCATACAACGCGCTGGTGCCGACACGCCCAGCCAGCTCGATGGCAAACCTTTTAAAGACGCACTCATGGAGCCCACACGCCTGTACGTCAAATCGGTACTGGCCGCATTGCAACAACACCCCATCCAGGCATTGGCCCACATCACCGGCGGGGGCTTGCTAGAAAACATTCCACGCGTACTGCCCGCCAACACCGCCGCGCAGCTGCAAAAAAACAGCTGGCCCCAAACCGACTTGTTCGCTTGGCTGCAAACCACCGCCGCCATTGACGACATCGAAATGAACCGCACCTTCAACAACGGCATTGGCATGGTGGTGGTCATCGATGCCGACAACGCAGACGCCTGCGCCCAAACGCTGCGCAACCATGGGGAAACGGTTTACCGCATAGGCACCATCGTGCCGTTAGAAAACGGCCCTGCGGTTCGGATTGTCTAAACGCAAAGGGGCACTAACAGCCCCTTTGCCAACGCAGCGCCTTAGTCGGCTCAACTCAGTCGTGCCCGGGTAGTGCCTTAGTCGCGCTCTGGTCGCGCCATAGTAACTACACAAACCGCTGCGCAATCCATTCCAGCGCGCTTGCGCGGTTCAATCGGTAGTTGGGCGCGACCTTTTTCTGGGCCAGCACTTCGCCACCGGCGTCTTCGGCGCGCAGCAATGCAGAAGGGTTGTCTTCATCTGGGGTAATGTCTAAATAGACGCTAACAGGGCCTTGCGGCGTGTGCACCGTAATGCTTTGGTGCAGCGCGGCATGCTGCTGCTGTTCTTGGCGGCGCACAAACTCCGAGGCTGTTTTGACCAAGGTGATGAAGGCGCTGGGGTCCAAAGGCTTGGGATTTTTTTTATCGCGCCCCATGGTCCACGGGCCTACCAAAGCTGGTTCGGTTTGGCCGTTTTTGTACATGGCAACCGCCCAGCCGTCATCGTCTTCATTTTTGATAACGCGCGCGGTCCAGGCTTCGTTTTGCCAAATACGGGGTTCTTGGGTGAAAGGGGTATCGTCGTTCATAGGGGGCTTTGCATACGCTGGCGGCGGGCGGTTTCTTCGGCTCGGGCATCTTCTATTTCACGCAGCACGCTGCGCAGGTCTACGCTGGCAGTGGCTTGGTCAAAGTGCCCGCTCAGCGGCGTTGCGTTGTCGAGCAAACCGCTTTGGTAAAGGCTCCAAATTTCAGGCCCGAAGTTGGTATTTAACAAGTCTGGGGCGAACTGCCCAAAGAAGTCGCGTAAATTGTTGACATCGCGCAGCAGCATGCGTTGGGCGTGCAGATTGCCCGCAGCGTCCACCGCTTGCGGTAGGTCGATGATCACGGGGCTTGCTTGGCCGTTGACATCGGCCAACAAGATGTTGAACTCAGACAAGTCCCCATGGACCACGCCCGCACAGAGCATGCGTACCACCTCGGCAATTAAGCTGGCGTGGTGGCTGCGGGCTTGCTCAGGGGTAAAGATCAGGTCATTGAGTCGCGGGGCCGCATCGCCTTGGGCATCGGTGAGCAGCTCCATCAGCAAAACACCTTCAAAAAAGTTGTAGGGCTGGGGCACGCGCACCCCTGCCGCAGCCAAGCGGTACAGGGCATCGACTTCGGCACTTTGCCACGCAGCTTCTTGGGCTTGGCGGCCAAACTTGCTGCCCTTGGCCATGGCACGGGCTTGCCTGGAGTTTTTGACTTTGCGGTTTTCGGTGTAGTCCACCGCCTGGCGAAAACTGCGCTGGTTGGCTTCTTTGTAGATTTTGGCGCAGCATGTTTCCTCCCCGCGCCGCACCACAAAGACCATGGCCTCTTTGCCGCTCATCAACTGGCGCACAACGCTGTCTATGAGACCTTCATCGATCAGGATTTGGAGCCTAGGATGTGCTTTCATAAAGAGGAATTGCCCAAGGTAATGGGAAGCCCAAGGCAAATGGCCTCGGGTCGGGTCTCGGTGCGAACGTGGCTGTACATAGTTTGGGCCTGTGGGTAATGGTGGCGTAAAAAATTAAGCCATTGTTTCAGTCTGCCAGTTTGCTGCACACGGCGCAGTTGCGTCTGCACGATGTACCAAAATTGCTGCAAATAGGGTTGCAAATCATCCCAACTTAATGCGCCGGGCACAAAGTCGTGAAGACGGTCGGGGTCTGCGCCGCCAGCTGCTTGCAGGTCAAACGCCTGTATTGCCAAACCAAGGCCGGGGTTGGTCACAACCCCACGCCCCAGCATCAGGTGCTGGCAGCCTGAGTCGCGGCGGGCCTTTTGCGCATCTGCCAGATTCCAGATTTCACCGTTGGCAACCAAGGGGGTTTTCACGGCGGCACGGATATCGTTGATGCGGCTCCAATAGGCCGGGGGGCGGTACCCATCGGCCTTGGTCCGCGCATGCACCACAATTTCATCTACGCCCGCAGCCTCCAGCGCCAAGGCACAGTCTTCTGCGCGGCTGTCATCTAAATAGCCCAGGCGCATTTTGGCCGACACCACCTGCGGCTTGGGCACTGCACGCCGAACTGCGTGGGCAATGCGGTAGAGCTGCTGCGGGTCTTGCAACAGCACGGCACCGCCGCCGTGGCCATTAACGTGTTTGGCCGGGCAGCCAAAGTTCAAATCGACCCCATCGCTTCCCATGCCAACCACACGGGCGGCATTGTCTGCCAAGCAAATAGGATCAGAGCCTAGCAACTGGGGGCGAACGGGCACCCCTGCAAACGTCCGCCCTGCATGCGCCAACTCGGGAACCACATGCAAAAAGCTACGTTCGGGCAGCAAGGTGTTGGTGATGCGGATGAACTCGGAAACGCAGCGGTCTATGCCCCCCACCCGGGTGAGCACGTCACGCAGCACAAAATCCAACAAACCCTCCATGGGGGCCAGCACAATCATGGAACGCCCCCGCTGCGCTGCGAACTGTCCTGCGCAGCTTGGCGCAGCAAGGGCCGCAACGCCCACAGACCGAGCAAGGGGCCAGGGGCAAGCAACCACAGCGCCTCAGACCCGAACACCGGCATTGCGCGAGCCAGCAACAAAATGCTCAGTACCGTCACCAAAAACCCCACACCGTTTTGCAAGACCAAAGCACTGCCTAACAAGGGGGCGGGGGCGTGCTGTGCAGACAGTGCCGAAAACTGCGGCGAATCGGCCACCACACAAAACCCCCAGAACAACAAGGCAAGCAATTGCCACCCAGGCAGGCTTGCCGGCAACAAAGGGTAAAGCACGCACATCAGCCCCGAGCCCACCAAGGCCCA
>JBIPME010000240.1:0-4024 GCA_044369275.1 Rhodoferax sp. | reverse complement strand
ACAGCGCTCCATCATTGTTGTTTCCGATGGAGGCCGTCTTTGAAGCGTACGTGGCCAAGCACCTTCCACACCAGCTGAGCCCACCTCTGACTCTGAAGACGCAGGCGCGTAGTCATCACTTGGTTCGCCATCGCGAACAGAATTGGTTTCGGTTGAAACCGGACTTGTTGGTTCGAAATTCTGACCGCGATTTATTGGTGCTGGACACCAAATGGAAGCTGTTGGAGGGTCTGAAGGCGAACGGAACCGACAAATACGGTTTGTCGCAAAGTGATTTTTACCAGTTGCAGGCCTACGGCTTAAGTTACCTCGACGGTGCCGGGGACGTTGTTCTGATCTACCCAAAAACGGATGCTTTCGCCGACCCGTTGCCTGTATTTGATTTTCCAAAGACCAGTGAAATGCGGCTTTGGGTGCTGCCGTTTTGCCTCAAAGAGCGCCGCCTGAAGTTGCCAGCTTCCACGCAGCTACGGTCGGTCTTCGTTGGGAACAACAGATGAGAACTCGGCCCCTGCGCAATAGGGTGAAAAGCACACGCACAAAATACAACCAAGCCTTGCATCTTGCGCTGCATTGGCCCTGAATGTGGCATGGAATGGCCCATTGCATTAAGCATTACCCCACCCAACCACGCTAAAAACAGCCCCACAACTGGTTGCTCAAACGCACCAAAAAATCAGGCCTGCTGTAGAGGAAAAACACCGCCAGCAAAGCGCAGGCGGCCAGCACGGTGCAGACCACGCGCCACAGGCGGCTCATAGACGGTGCAGCTCGCTCATGCCAACACGGGCGTTGCGGGGCGGGCAATCGCCGCCTCTTTGATGGGCGCATTCACCAGCGCGGCAAACACCCCCAAGGCGATGCTGATGTACCACACCACGTCGTAACTTCCGGTTTGATCGTACAAATAACCGCCCAGCCACACGCCTAGAAAAGAACCAATTTGGTGGCTGAAAAAAACAAAACCACCCAGCATGCCCAAATAGCTGACCCCGAAAATTTGGGCCACCATGGCATTGGTCACGGGCACGGTGGAGAGCCACAGCAAGCCCATTACGCTGGCAAACACGTACACCGACCAAGGCGTCAGCGGGGCCAGCAGAAACACGGCAATCGCCACCGAGCGGGCCAAGTAAATGGCGCTCAGTATTTTTCTTTTGGCCAAGCGTTGGCCCAAAGCGCCCGCCACATAGGTGCCCACCACGTTGAACAAGCCAATCAAAGCCAGCGCGTAACTGGCCACCTGCGGGGCCAAGCCGTGGTCTTTTAAATAACTGGGCATGTGCACGCCAATGAATACGACCTGAAAACCGCAGACAAAATACCCCGCCATCAGCAATTGGAAGCTGGGGTAGCGCAAGGCCTCGCGCAGCGCTTGGGCAATGGTTTGCTGCTGCACTGCGGGCGCAGCACTTGCGGCCTGCACACGGTTTTCGCGCAGTCCCCAGGCCAAGGGCACGATCAACAGCGCCGCCCAGCCCAGGTAGGCCAAAGCAGACTGCCAGCCAAAGTGGTCGATCAAATAGCCCTCGGTGGGCACCATGAGAAACTGGCCAAAGGAGCCTGCCGCAGCGGTGAGCCCCATGGCCCAGGAGCGCCGCTGGGCCGGGACGTGGCGACCGATAACGCCGTAGACCACCGCATAGGTGGTGCCCGCTTGGGCCGTGCCGATCAATACGCCAGCGGCCAAGGTGAACAGCAGCGGCGTGGGGGCATAGGCCATGCCCAACAAACCCACGGCGTAGAACACGGCACCGGTAATCAACACCCGTTGCGCTCCGAAGCGGTCGGCCAGCATGCCGGCAAAAATGCCCATCACACCCCAGGTTAAATTTTGAATGGCAATGGCGAAGGCAAAAACCTCACGGCTCCAATCGCGGGCTTGGGTGATGGGCTGCAGCCACAGACCAAAACCATGCCGAATGCCCATGGACAGGGTCACGACACAGGCGCTGCACAGCAGTATTTTGTACATCAGCTGGTCATGGTGGGCGTTGTTTTGCATGGATTTCCTTGGTTACGCTCGCGTTTTCAAACTCCCACGGGTTTAGTCTTTGGGGCGAAAGCCAAACTGCATGGTGCCGGGGATGCTGCCGTCCACGTCTTTGGGCAGTATTTCTGTTTTCTCAATGGCGCGCATGACCGCCTCGTCCCAGTCGCGGTTGCCGCTGCTTTGCGTGATCACGGCGCTCAAAATGCGGCCCGTGGGGGCGGTGCGAATCTCCACCTCCACCCTTGGGTTGGAAGGCAGCACGTCGGTAAACACAATGTTGGGCTTGACGCGGGCAATGATTCTGGCTTGGTAACCCGGCGTGGGCCCCGTGCTCTTGGCGGCGGTGCCGGTCTCGCTGCCGCCGCCGGCCAAAGCGGTCATGCGGGCAATATTTTGTTTACGCAGCGCTTCGAGCTTGGGGTCATTGCGCGTGTCGGTTTTTTTAGCCGCCTCTTTGGCAGGTTCTTTCGCAGCTTCTTTGGATTTTTCTTTCGCCGCCACTTTGGCAGCTTCCTTCGCAGCTTCTTTTGCGGCTTCCTTGGCAGCCTCTTTGGCTTTGGCAAGCGCTTGGGCTTGCTGGCGCTTTTCTGCGGCAAGCTGCTTGGCCTGGCGCATTTTCTCTTCTTTCTTGGCTTGCGCTTCTTGGGCCTCTTTGGCTTCTTTGGCCTTTTTCTCTGCTTTGGCTTTGGCCAAATCGGCCTTTTTTTGCTCGGCTTTTTTCTTTTTCTCTAAGGCAATAGCGGCTTCTTGCACGCGGCTGTCTGGCAACACGCTCTCCGGCACAGGCACAGGCACAGGCTTGGCAAGCACGGGCGGCGTAGCCTCAGGGGGCACTTGCGGCAGGGGCACAGGCGTGTCTGGCGGCGTATCTGGGCTGGGAGGCTCTGGGGGGACGGTGCTGCTGGGAGCGGCTGCGGCTTCTTGCGGCAGTGCCGACCACAGCTCGGCCTCTACAAACACGGGGGTGGATTCGCGCTTCCAAGCCACGCCTGAGGCCAACACCAGCACCAGCACCGCATGCGCCACAACGGCCAACACCAAGGAACGAATCAAGCCGGTTGAGCGGTGCGGGGCGAACTCCAAGGGACGAGACATAGGCACCGACCTATTGCGCCAGTTGCACCGAAAGGCCTACGCGCTCAATGCCTGCGCGCTGCAAGGTGTCCATGACGCTGACCACGCGTTCGTATTGCACATGCTTGTCTGCACTGATGACCACCGCCGTACTGGGTGCAGGCGCTGTTGCCCCCTGTGCGCCAGAGGCGTTGGAGATGTTGGACGCATTCGGGTCGGTCGCCTGCGCTTGCTTAATTTGCTGGACCATGTCTTGCAACGTAACGGGGCTGCTGACTTCCTTGATTTTCATTACCAGGCTGTCGTCTTTGCCCACCACAATTTGAATAACCTGGTCTGGCAGGCGCGACGCCTTGCCCACGCTGGGCAAGTTGATCACGCTCGGGGTGATTAAGGGCGCGGTGACCATGAAAATAATCAACAACACCAGCATCACGTCAATAAAAGGCACCATGTTGAT
The DNA here is from genome assembly GCA_044369275.1 of Rhodoferax sp. Classification (GTDB taxonomy): domain Bacteria; phylum Pseudomonadota; class Gammaproteobacteria; order Burkholderiales; family Burkholderiaceae_C; genus Allorhodoferax. Next base: position 497 of record JBIPME010000240.1, on the reverse strand, counting down.
TTCATTCATGGCGCGTCGTCCAGCACGGCCTCGGTGCGCAATAGAGGGCATAAAAAAGGACTCCTACTTAATAAGCGTAATAACCGTAAAAAACGCAAAAAACGTCAGCACATTTCGGCGTGGCACAGGTTGCAAGCGGTGTGCAAACCTTGCTGCACACAGCGTGCCCGCGTTTTAACGTGCCGGTGGATTGGCTACCGCAGCCTGCTGGGCACCCACGTTGCGCTGCAAAATATTCGAAAACTCTTCCATGAAGGTTTCTTGGTGAATCGCAATGCGGTCCAAATCACGCGCAAAACGGTTGTACGCAACCACGGCCGGAATGGCCGCAAACAGGCCAATCGCGGTGGCCACCAAGGCCTCTGCAATGCCGGGGGCCACCGTGGCCAAGGTCACTTGCTGGAGCGAAGCCAGCCCGTTGAACGCATGCATGATGCCCCAAATCGTGCCGAACAAACCCACAAACGGCGAGACCGAGCCCACCGAGGCCAAGAACG
>JBIPME010000238.1:0-4033 GCA_044369275.1 Rhodoferax sp. | reverse complement strand
ATTGGCCTGACACTGCGCCCCTGGCTGTTCCAAGCCACCTTGTCCAGCGACTGCAAAGTGTTCCAAGACATCACGCCCGTGCAAGCCATTGCCCAAGTCCTGGGCGACTACCCCTTTGTCTGCGAAACGCGCCTGCTTGCGCGCTACCCCGTGCGCGATTACTGCGTGCAGTTCAACGAGTCGGACTTCGCTTTCGTCTCGCGCCTCATGCAAGAGTGGGGCATCAACTACCACTTTGAGCACCGCGCTGGCGTGCATTGTTTGGTGCTCAGCGACCACAACGGCGCGTTCACCCCGCTGCAAAAGGACCAACCCGAGAGCGCCTACCACCGCATCGCCTACCACCCCCCGGGCCGCAAAATCGATGTGGAATACATCCACGCCTTCACCCCCAACGACAGCCTGACCACCGGCCACGTGGCCGCGCGCGACTACGACTACACCCGCCCCAAAGCCACGCTTGCCGTGCGCGTGAGCGATCCGCGCCCCACGGGCTTGGCGGACCAAGAGTCTTTTGTCTGGCATGGCGACGAGCGCGGCATGGATTACAGCCAGCCCAATGCAGGGGCCGACCCCCGCGCCAACCAAACCGAAGAGCAAGGCCGCCACCTGGCCCGCCTGCGCCTGCAAGCGCTGCGCCAACACGGCCAGCGCGCTGTTGGCAGCGGGCACATTCGGGGCATTGCGCCCGGGCATAGTTTTTACCTGCACGGCTATGCGCACATCGCCTCTAACCAAGAGTATGTGACGCTGGAGACTGCGCTGGTGGTGGAAAACGTGAGTGAGGATACGCAGCGGGGTACGGGTTCGGGCGGCGCATTCGACGGCGCATTGGATGCTGCATTCGGCAGCTCCACCGAGGGCTTGCAGGCTTTGAGCGATGCCCAGCGCCTGAGCGGCCAGTGGCGCATTCACACCGATTTCTTAGTCCAGCCCAGCAGCGAGTTGCTGCGCCCCGAGGCCACGCACGCCAAGCCTTTTATCAGCTGCACCGAGACAGCGCGGGTCTGCGGGCCGGATGCAGACACGGCCAACAACAACATCTACACCGACGCGCTGGGGCGCATCAAAATCCAGTTCTACTGGGACCGCTATGGCCCGCAAGACCACCGCAGTTCCTGCTGGGTGCGCGTGGGCTCGCGCTGGGCGGGCAACCAAATGGGTTCTATCCACCTGCCGCGCATTGGGCAAGAGGTGGTCATTGGATTTAACGGCGGCGACCCGGATTTGCCGCTGTGCCAAAGCCGCGTTTACAACGACATGAACATGCCGCCCTGGCAGTTGCCCGCGCAGCAGGCATTGAGCGGTCACCGCAGCCGCGAGTTGGTGCCCGGCGGGGGCAACAGCGCGGCCGGGCGCAGCAACCATGTGGTGCTGGACGATTCGCCGGGGCAAATTCAAGTGCAGCTGCACAGCGACCATTTGCACAGCGGCACCTACCTGGGCCACATTACGCGCATCGAGGGCAACACCGGGCGCACCGAGCACCGGGGCGAGGGTTTCGAGACGCGCACCGACGGCCATGTCGCCGTGCGGGCGCAGGCGGGTTTGTTGATGACTTCGCATGGCCGCCCGCAGGCGCGTGGGCATGTGATGGACGTGGCCGAGCCGGGTTTGCAGTTGTTGCAAAGCCAGAACCAGCATGCGAGTTTGGGCGCTTTGGCACAGCAGTACCAAGCGCAAGACGCCAAGGACCAGGCCGTTGTGGCGCAAGCCATGCTGGCGCAGACGCAGGAGATTCGGGGGACGGCGGGGGGCGCTGCAGCGGCAACTTCAGGGGCAGGTTCAAGCACGGGTTCCGATCCAAGCAGCCCCAAACCCTTCCCCGAATTCAGCGCCCCGCATTTGCTGCTGGCCAGCGCTGCGGGCGTGGCCAGCACCACGGCGGGCAGCACCAGCCACCACAGCGGTGCGCACCACGCTATCACCACGGGCGAGCACACCAGCATTACCAGCGGCAAGAGTTGGTTGACGGTGGCGCAAAACGCGATCCGCATGTTCAGCTACAAAGGCGACGTGCGCCTGATCAGCGCCAAGGAAGACATCGACATCGCCGCCATCCAAGACACGGTGGCGATGTTCGCCAAGCTCGATGTGACGCTGCGCGGCAATCGGGTGATTTTTAATGCCACGAAGTCGATCACGATCAGCGGCGGGGGGAGTTATACGCGTTGGAGCAAGGCGGGGATTGTGAGTGGTACGCTGGGGAAGTGGACGGTGCATGCGAAGCAGCGAATAAAGATGGTGGAGCCGCGTAGTTTGCCGCTAACCATGCCAGAGCCTCCCAAAGTCAAAGGCTGCGCCTTGCAACTGGGCGAAGCCACCAAAGCAGGAGGCGCTTTGGTCTCGCGTGAATAGCGTTCGAATAGCCTTTGAATAGCGCATAAATAACATCTAAACAATGCAGGAATAACACGATGACAGAGCAAAACAACGCAGCACCTTCCCCCCCCGTTGCGCATGGGCATTTCCCAGAAGACAGCGACGTTTACACCGCGCTGGTGTCTGGGCTGCAAGACGACCAGCACACCGACTTTTTCATAGACCCCATAGCCGACCCCATCTTTAGCGACAGTTTGCGCGAGGCGGTGCCCGAACAGATCGTGTCGCTCACAGACCCCATGTTTGAACCCGCATCGCAGCAAGCCCCTTTTGTGTTGCGCCTGGAGCGTCAGCAGCGCGCACACAAAGCGCTAATGCTCCAATGCCTGGACCAAGCGCAACGCGAGTCTGTGGCATTGCAGACGCGTAGCGTGTGCGCATTACTGGTTAACCGCTTACCCCTGCCAGAGTTGGCCGCGCACCTAAGCCCTTTTTTGAGCGAAACCATTGACACTTTGGGGGTGGTGTACTTTCGGTATTTTGACCCTCGGGTAACCCACTGGTTGAGGGTTACTTACCATGCAAGCACCTTCCAAGCCCTAACAAAGCCCGCAGCCCATTGGTTCTATCCGCACTGGACTGGCCAATGGCTGGACTTGGTGCCTATTGCCAATACCGCCGACCTCACGCGCACGCGCAAAGCACCCACGTTTGATATTTTGACTGCCATGAACCAAGCGCTCGGCTTGCTCGCACGAGGGCGCAAACTGCCACGCGCACAGCCCAAGCCCGAAGACACTTTCGATTCCAGTGCAATCCCCCCGCAGCAGGTGCTGCTGAAAAAACCCTATGTAGAACTAGACACCACCTTGTTCGCCGCTGCATTAGAAGGGCGAGACAAAGGCTTGACCAACACCCAAGATATGGCCGACTACGCCGTTTTGACCTACCTGCACGGCAAGCAGTTCACAGCGCATCCAAGCTTGGCGCAATGCGTGCAGCTAACCCAGCAATCCATTCCTTTTTACGCCTGCGCCGAGCAGCACATGGCGCTGAGCATGCGTTAAACCCGCAGCCACCAGCCTCCCTGCCCTCTTAACCTCATTCACGGATTTTTCTTATGCCTAAAAACTGCACCAGCACTTGCAATTACTGCAAAAAGGCCGGCCTGTTGATTTTGCCGCTGCGTTATGCGGTGGTGCCGTCTATTGACGCTGTTAAGCCTCCCCTTCCAAAGCTTATGGGCCATTTGGGCGATAAGGTCACGAATATTGCGCTCACCCACGGCATGTATGGTCTGCGCCTGTTGCGTGAGGGTTATCTCTACGTGCTGCAAGTGCGCTCAGGCACCAAGTATTGGAGCAGCTACGTGGTCAACTCCAACGCTTTTTTGCAAGAGTTTGACCTACGCCAAGCAGCCCCTGCGCCCGCCGATTTCACTTGCGACCCCGTCAACAAAGGCCATCTGGCCTCGTGCATTGCCGTGGACAAACCCGAGGAGGTTAAAGAGCTGTACTTGCTTTTTACCCCCAGCCCTATGACACAGCGCAAGCTCAACCAGTACCAAGACAATGACCGTGCTTTTGCCACCGCAGGCAAGTTACAGTTTTTTAACCCCAGCGCCTGGGCGGCCAGCAAGGGCAGCACTGCGCAGCCCCACAGCCTCAAGCCCACCGAGATTGCAAGCACGGTGGTGGAGTGGATTAACGCC
>JBIPME010000237.1:0-4058 GCA_044369275.1 Rhodoferax sp. | reverse complement strand
TAATGCGCGCCCGGTGGCTGGGCTGGCTGCGCATCTGAATCAAAGCGTACATGGGCACGCTGTAAAGCCCCGCAAACAAACTCATTAAAAACAAATCGACCATCACTCGCCAATGGGCTGCTTGGCCTATAAAAACCCCTACCCCCATGGGCGCGGACGCGGGCAAGCCCTTGAGTGCGAAGTACAAATCGATCGAAAAAACACTCATGCCAATCGCACCCAAAGGGACCAAGCCAATCTCTACGCGGTGACGGCTTAGCACCTCGCACAGCAAAGAGCCCACGCCAATGCCCACGGAAAAAATCACCAACAACAACGACGCCACCCGCGCATCGCCATGCAGCACCTCTTTCGCCAAACTGGGAAACTGGCTTAAGAATATGGCCCCGAAAAACCACATCCAGCTAATCCCCAACAGCGAGCGAAACACCACCAAATTTTCACGCGCCAAGCGCAGGTTGCGCCAAGTCTCTGAGAACGGATTCCAATTGATCTGCAAACCCGAATCGGTTGCGGGCGAAGGCGGAATCCACTGCGCCGCCAACCTGCCCAAAAGCGCCAGCCCAATGCACACCCAGCCCACCAAGCCAGGCCCTATTTCGGGCACCGCCACCACCAAGCCCCCCACCACATTGCCCAGCAAAATAGCGGCAAAGGTGCCCATCTCCACCATGCCATTGCCCCCCATGAGTTCACGCGCAGACAGGGCCTGGGGCAGGTACGCAAACTTCACCGGACCGAACACGGTCGAATGCACCCCCATTAAAAAAGTACACAGCAACAGCACACGCGTGTCCGAGGCAAAAAAGCCCCACGCCCCCAGCGCCATCACCAACAGCTCAAACCACTTCACCCACACAATCAAGGTGCGCTTGTCGTACTTGTCTGCCAACTGCCCGCTGGTGGCCGAAAAAAGCAAAAATGGGCTAATGAACAAAGCGCCAATCACCAAGCCCGCCAGCTCGGGCGACAACCAGGCTACCGACAGCTGGTAGGTCACCAACACCGTAAAGGCAAACTTGAATAAATTGTCATTGGCCGCCCCCAAAAATTGCGTCCAAAAAAATGGTGCAAAGCGGCGTTGCCCTAGCAATGCAAATTGGCCCTGGGGTGCAGCAGATAAGGCCGCGTCTGGCAAAGAAGGTTTTGCTAAGGAAGGCTCTGCTAAGGAAGGCTCTGCTAAGGAAGGTTCTGATGGCACGTTGGCGCTCTCGTTCATGAATGTATGGCTCCATACCAATGGTTAAGTAGTTAAATAAGGTGACCCAATGCAATGGGAATAACTAACCGTTATGCCTAGCGCTGGGCCTAAAACCACTTTGTAAGCGGACAGCGCTGCACATTGTGCATGATAAAAACAATCGGCAAAGCCGCCATCGCCGCCACCACGTGTTTGAGCGTATGGCCCGATACCCAGCCCCCTGTGCCCAGCAACAGCGCATGGTCTGCCAACTCCAGGCCCTTGGCCAGCGCATAAATTGCCACCAGCAGCCCTATCGCCAACGCTGGCACGCCCCATGCACCGGTGCGTGGTCTGCACAGCGCCAACCCCACCAAAAGCAGCAACCCACCCCCTTGCACCACGGCCCAAGGCAGCAAGTTTCCATGCCAAAACCACCACGCCACCGCCCCCCAACCGGCCAAAACCAAGCCCCCGGCAATAGCCCAGGCCGCACGCGTGCTGATGCGGTCCGCCACCACCAAGCCCAACAAACCCGCAAACGCGGGCACCATGCCAATGCGGTCCCACGCCAACTTGGCATCGTCAGGCTGCAAGTGGTACAGCGACGAACACAGTGTGGTCGTCAACAGCCCCGCGAAAAACAAGCCTGCCAAAATCCACTGCGCATCCCACTTTGCATCGCACTTTGCATCCCACTTTGCACCCCAATGCTGCGGCCCTTGGCGGGCCAACCGCGCCTGGCGCCACACCATGCACAAGCCCCATAAACCCATGCCCGCAAATGGCAAATTGCTCAGCACATCGGCCGCGTGGGCAATACCCCAGAGACTGCGGGTATCGGCAAACTGGTGGTAATGCACGTCCTGCACCACCAAAGGCCCGAGCACCGCCACCAGCCCCAACAACACCGTCGCCACCAACAAACCCCATTCGGGCCGTGACAATGCCAACGTCCCTTTTTTCCACCTTGCCCAGCTTGCCCAGCTTGCCCAGCTTGCCATCTTGGGGGCTTGCGCCTGCTTTGCCATCTTCGTGATCTCCGCCATCTTCGCCATCTTCGCCACCTTCGCTATCTGCGCCATGTTTGCCACCTTTGTGCATTTAAAACCCCAGTCTGCCTGCACACAGCAGAAAAAACGCCCTCCAAATTGCCAAGGCCGATTTGAAAGCACCCAAAGTATCGATAATTAAGCTCCACCCCACCACCGCACCCGCATTGCCCGCTGCACTGCGCACAACACTGTCCCAACACTGCCCTCAACCTTAGCCCTCGCCATGACCCCCATCACCGAATTTGCCCCCGGCCTGTACCTGCGAAACTTGCGCGCACCCTTGCCCCTCCAACAATTCAAACTCATCGCATTCGACATGGACTCCACGCTCATCAACATCGAGTGCGTGGACGAAATTGCCGATGCCGCTGGCCGCAAAGCCGAAGTTGCCGCCCTCACCGAAGCGGCCATGCGCGGTGAAATCAGCGACTACAAAGAAAGCCTGCGCCAACGCGTGGCACTGCTGCGCGGGGTCACGCTGGCGCAGATGCAAGAAGTGCTCAGCCACCGAATGCGCTTAAACCCCGGCGCACAGGCCTTGGTACAGACCTGCAAGGCAGCGGGCATGAAAGTGTTGCTCGTCTCGGGCGGCTTTACCTACTTCAGCGACGCTGTGCGTGACCTGCTGGGCATCGACTGGACACGCTCCAACGTACTTGAAATCGCCAACGGCACCCTCACCGGTCGCTTGCTAGACCAGCCCTGGGGCGATATTTGCGACGGTGAAGAAAAGCGCAAAACGCTTCTGGCCACCTGCCAGCAAATGGGCATTGCCCCTGCCCAAGCCATTGCCGTGGGCGATGGTGCCAACGACCTGCCCATGATGGGTGTCGCCGGCCTGTCCGTGGCCTACCACGCCAAACCGAAGGTACGCGAACAGGCCATGGTGTCGATTGAACAAGGCGGCTTGGACCGGCTGCTTGAGGTGCTTTGCGCTTGAATGGGCATGGGGTAGAGGGCTATTTTTTTACGTCACGTTTGTACTTGTTTCAACTCGGTTGCACTGAAAGGAGCTTTCAACATGTCTGCCACAACACCGCCCGTCTTGGTGATGGAGCAAACCGTACAAGAGTGGGGCAATGGTTTAGGCCTGCGCATCACCGCACCCTTGGCCAAGGCGGCTCGGGTAAGACGCGGCACACCCATTCAAGTCGAACTGGTTGAAGATGGTTTTTTTGTGCGTGTCACAGGTAAGCCCAAGCTGAGCTTGGCACAAAAACTCAAGGCATTTGACCCGCAACGCCACGGTGGTGAGGCTTTTGCCGATGGTTTGATTCGACTGGCGCTTGCGTGCAGCCAGACCGCACCCATGGAAACACATCTCTCCAGCACTTTTCCAAGAGGCTTGCGAAGGGCTCAATAGCATCATTGCGATTGGTGCTTAGCCTGCAAATAGGCCCCCGAAGTTTTCTGGAGAAAAGCCACCCGCCAGCCCCACCCTTATTAACTTCACCCAACCCACGCACAGCCTTCTTACCGCCTTCACCATCGGCTTGAATACTTCACTCCTTCGACAACCCGAAGGAGATGTATTGATGAAAAATCCGCTGTTACAAAAATGTGCCTTTTTAATGCTGCTTTGCGCACTGCTGTTCATCCCACTGACCATGGTGGAAAGCACGATTTCAGAGCGCGCACAGCGGCGCGAAGATGCCGTAGAGGCCATTGCCAACAGCACCGCCCGCGCGCAGGCGATTGTGGGCCCGGTGATGACGGTCACTGTGGAGGAAAGCTATGACGAGATCATCGCAGCAGATGGCAAAGCCCGTACTTCCAAAACCACCGTTCGCAGCAAACGTGCGCACGTGCTGGTTGTGCCACCG
>JBIPME010000330.1:0-3323 GCA_044369275.1 Rhodoferax sp. | reverse complement strand
CGGTGGCGGTTTTGGCCGCGTTCAGGGCGGCGACTTTGAGGTTGAAGGCGGTGCCTGCGAGTTTGGTGTAGATGCGCCCGGTGGTGGCGCTGCTGCTGGAGAGGCTGCTGTCGATGACGTTGAAACCGCCTAGCGTGGGCTCGGTTGGCGGCGGTGGCGGAGGAGGTGGTGGCGGTGTTGCGGGGGTGTAGTAGACGGTGATGCTGAGTTGGTCAATGCGGGCGGTTTGTCCCAGAATGGCGTTGTTCCTTTTGACCGAAATGGCTGCGCCGAAACCGCCGCTGTTGATGTCGCTTGGGGCCCAACCATCGCCCCAGTTGTCATAGGCGCTGCCGTAGCTGGCGATGCTGTCATAGGTGGGGTACAGGTTGGGGCTGGCTTTGTTGGTGCCGCCTAGGTTGTTGTTTTTGATGAGGCTGATGCGGTTGTCATAGGTGAAGTTTTCGTACAGCCCCAAGTCCACGTCATTGGCAATGCTGCGTTCAACGTTGAGCACAATGCCGTTGATTTGGGCACCGCTTGGGATGCTAAAACCAAAGTTGGTGCAGCGCAGGTCGTTGCTGGTCAGGGGCGAGAAGAACCAGTTGACGATGTACACCGTGGCCCATTGGTCGTCCGAGTTGGTGGCGTTTTGGGGGTTGCCCCAGTTCAAGAGGCCATTGTTGGCGTCTGCGCAATTGCCTGCTGCGCGGGTTTGGGTCAGTGGTGCGGCGCTGGCTGCGCCCAGACACCACCCCAGCACCGCGGTACAGAAGCAAGCCCTTAGTCGGGTGCGTTGAAGCGGGTGTTTGTCGCCTTGCGCTGTAGCCATGTGCGTGGTTTTTCGGTGTCTTTGTATTGTTCAATCGTTGCAGGCACGCGGCGCAAGGGCCTCACGCAAACAGGCGGTCTAGGGCGCGCTGCGTGGCGGGTGGGTTTGGATGCAGTGCCGAAGTGCCGCAGTGCCAGATTCCCCATCGTGTGCTAGGGGCTACTCTAGCGCGCTGCACAAACTTGCATAAGCTGGTCAATATTCAGCATGACAACCTAGGGTTGCCCTGTTTTTGTGGGGTGCAGACGGGTGCGCTGTGTGTCCTGAAAGAATACTTTGCGGCAAGTATTGGTATAAATACTAGGTATGCAATGCATAAAAATACCAATTTTTGTATTCCGAGTACCAAGTCTGCATCAGAGTATGGGTATCTTCGGTGTGCCAGTGTCCAGCGCCATAGCGCATTGAACAAGGTAATCCATCGCGCTCCCCTAACCAACCTCATCAGGAGACAAAACATGAAACTTAAAACCCGCATTGCCGTTGCAACGGCGTTGCTCGCATCTTTGTGCGGCGCAACCGCCATGGCCACTGAATTGGTGATTGCCACCGTGAACAACGGCCACATGATCGAGATGGCCAAGCTCAGCAAAAACTTCGAGCAGGCCAATCCTGGCATCAAACTCAAGTGGGTCACGCTCGAAGAGGGCGTGCTGCGCCAGCGCGTTACCACCGACATTGCGACCAAAGGCGGTCAGTTTGATGTGATGACCATCGGTATGTACGAAACCCCCATCTGGGGCAAAAAGGGCTGGCTCAAAGAACTCAAGAGCGACGCCAGCTATGACGTGGATGACATCCTGCCTGCCATGCGCGACGGCCTGTCAGTCGGCGGCAAGATGTACGCAGCGCCCTTCTACGGCGAGAGCTCCATGCTGATGTACCGCAAAGACTTGACCGACAAAGCGGGCGTCAAATTTGAAGGCCGCCCCACGTGGGAGCAGGTGCGTGATGCTGCCGCCAAAATTCACGACCCGAAGAACGGCGTGTACGGCATTTGCCTGCGCGGTAAGCCAGGTTGGGGTGACAACATGGCATTCCTGACGACGATGGCCAACAGCTTTGGCGCGCAGTGGTTCGACATGAAGTGGAAGCCACAACTCGAATCCAAGCCTTGGAAAGATGCTGTCACCTTCTATGTTGACTTGCTCACCAAGTACGGCCCACCCGGATCTGCCTCCAATAGCTTTAACGAAATTTTGGCCCTCTACAACGAAGGCAAATGCGGTATGTGGATTGATGCCACCATTGCAGCGTCCTTCATTACCGACCCTAAGCAGTCCAAAGTTGCCGACAAAGTGGCCTTTGCCCAAGGCCCCTATAGCGTGACGCAAAAGGGTGCGAATTGGTTGTGGGCTTGGGCACTGGCGATTCCTGCGGGCTCCAAGAATGCCGATGCAGCGCAAAAGTTCATTAACTGGGCAACGTCAAAAGACTACATTGCCTTAGTCGGCAAGACCAACGGCTGGGCCCACGTGCCCACTGGCACACGCAAGTCCACCTACGCCAACCCTGCGTTCCAGAAGGCCGCCGTGTTTGCCGCTGCCGAGAAAGCCGCGATTGACTCTGCCAACCCCAACGACAGCACGCTGCCCAAGTCGCCCTATGTCGGTGTGCAGTTCGCCGCCATTGCGGAGTTCCAGTCCATTGGTATTGCTGTGGGCCAGCAGATGAGTGCGGCATTGGCCGGCAAGACCACGGTGGATGCGGCGCTCAAGGCCTCGCAAACCGCCGCCGAACGTGAAATGAAGAAGGGTGGCTACTACAAATGAAGTCCATTGGGCGAGTGCGCGGCCTGATCCGGCCGCGCACTCGCCCACTGTGCCGCATTGGCAGGCTACTGGATTGACCAGGAGCCTGCCCCTTGCAAGTGCATTTAGGTGCATTCAAGTGCATTGAAGTGCGTTCAAGTGTATTTCCAGAGCCTCAAACAACGATGAACTGCGCCCCATGAAACGCCTATTACCGCGTCTGCTGCTGACCCCCGCTGTGGCGTCTTTGCTACTGTGGATGATCGTACCGTTGGTGATGACGATCTATTTTTCCGTCATCCGCTACAACTTGATGCAGCCCGAGCAAACTGGTTTTGTCGGGCTGGAGAATTTTGAATACTTTGTGACCGATCCTTCGTTCAGTGTGGCCGTGGTGAACACGCTGCTCTTGCTAGGTTCGGTGATCGCCATCACGGTGGTGCTGGGCGTTGCCATTGCCTTGCTGATAGACGAGCCGTTTGCGGGCCGTGGCGTCGTACGGGTGCTGTTGATTTCGCCGTTTTTTGTGATGCCTGCCGTCAATGCGCTGCTGTGGAAGAACATGATGATGCATCCCATCTATGGTGTGCTGGCGCAGGTTTGGATTTTCTTCGGTGCGCAGCCGGTGGATTGGTTGACCGACTTCCCGCTGGGCTCCGTCATCGTCATGGTGGCTTGGCAGTGGCTGCCGTTTGCGGCGCTGATTTTCATGACCGCGTTGCAAAGCATGAACCGTGAGCAGCTCGAAGCTGCGCGCATGG
>JBIPME010000236.1:0-4072 GCA_044369275.1 Rhodoferax sp. | reverse complement strand
CAATTTGGTTTCTCACCCTAACCCTAACCCCAACCCCAGCGCAGCCCAACCCCGGCCTGTGCGTGCGCCCAGAGGCAGTGCGCTGCATTGCCAAAATTGGTTGATTGAGGCGGCGTACCGCATGTTGCAAAACAATTTGGACCCCGAGGTGGCGGAAAACCCGGATGCCTTGGTGGTGTACGGCGGCATTGGCAAAGCGGCGCGCAACTGGGATTGCTTGGAGGCAATTTTGGAGAGCCTGCGCCAGTTAAAGCCCGACGAGACGCTGCTGGTGCAAAGCGGCAAACCCGTGGGCGTGTTTCGCACGCATCTGGATGCGCCGCGGGTGCTGATTGCCAACTCTAACTTGGTGCCGCGTTGGGCCACGTGGGAGCATTTTGATGCCTTGGACCGCAAGGGTTTGATGATGTACGGGCAAATGACCGCAGGCTCCTGGATTTACATCGGCAGCCAAGGCATTGTGCAGGGCACCTACGAAACCTTTGTCGAAGCGGGACGCCAGCACTTTGGCGGCAGCATGGCGGGGCGCTGGATTTTGACGGCGGGTTTGGGCGGCATGGGCGGGGCGCAGCCTTTGGCGGCGAGTTTTGCCGGGGCCGCGTCGTTGAACATTGAGTGCCAGCAGTCGCGCATAGATTTCCGTTTGAAAACCGGCTATGTCGATGAACAGGCGCACGATTTGGATGACGCCTTGGCCCGCATGGCGCAGTACCGCCAAGAGCGCCGGGCCGTGTCCGTGGCCTTGCTGGGCAATGCGGCGGAGATAGTGCCGCAGCTGGTGCAACGCGCGCGGGCGGGCGGCCTGCGCCCGGACTTGGTGACGGACCAGACTTCGGCGCACGATTTGGTCAACGGCTACCTGCCTGCGGGCTGGACGCTGGCGCAGTGGCAGCAAGCGCGGGCCGACAGCAGCCAGCACGCCGCTTTGCGCCAGGCCGCCGCCCAAAGCTGCGCGGTGCATGTGCAGGCGATGTTGGACTTTCAGAGCATGGGCATTCCCACCGTGGATTACGGCAACAACATCCGCCAAGTGGCCTTGGATGCGGGCGTGCGCAATGCCTTTGACTTTCCCGGTTTTGTGCCCGCCTACGTGCGGCCCTTGTTCTGCCAAGGCAAGGGGCCGTTTCGCTGGGTGGCGCTGTCGGGGGACCCGCAAGACATCTACAAAACCGACGCCAAAATGAAAGAGCTGTTCCCCGAGGACGCGCATTTGCACCAGTGGCTGGACATGGCCGCGCAGCGCATCGCGTTTCAGGGCTTGCCTGCGCGCATTTGCTGGATTGGTTTGGGCGAGCGCCACCGTGCGGGGCTGGCCTTCAACGCCATGGTGCAAAGCGGCGAACTCAAGGCCCCGGTGGTGATTGGGCGCGACCATTTGGACAGCGGCTCCGTGGCCTCGCCCAACCGCGAAACCGAAGCCATGCAAGACGGCTCGGACGCGGTCTCCGATTGGCCCTTGCTCAACGCCATGCTCAACACCGCCAGCGGGGCCACCTGGGTGTCGCTGCACCACGGCGGCGGCGTGGGCATGGGCTACTCGCAGCATGCGGGCGTGGTGGTGGTCTGCGATGGCACCGCGGCTGCGGCGCAGCGCATTGCGCGCGTGCTGTGGAACGACCCGGCCACCGGCGTGATGCGCCACGCCGATGCGGGCTACGCCAGCGCGGTGGCCTGTGCCAAAGCGCAAAGACTGAATCTGCCCATGCTGGGCACCGCCCCTGCGCCATCTTCGGCTTCGCCTGCCGCGTCGTCCAACCCGGCTTACTGCATAGCGCCCGGCGCGCTCACGTTGGAGCAACTCCAAGCCATTCACGCGGGGGTAGAGCAGATCGTTTTGCCCGCCAGCGCTTACGCCAACATGCAAGCCAGCCAGCAACTGGTGCAGGCCAGTGCGGATGGCGAGTTGCCGGTGTATGGCGTCAACACCGGCTTTGGCAAGCTGGCCAACCAGCGCATTAACAAAGCCCAACTGGCCACGCTGCAACTCAATTTGATCCGCTCGCACTGCGTAGGCGTGGGCGAGCCACTGGCCGCACCCGTCATGCGTTTGATGATGGTGCTCAAAGCCGCCAGCCTAGCGCGGGGGTACTCGGGCGTGCGCGCCGTGGTGGTGGACACCTTGCTGGCCGTGCACAACGCGGGCCTGGTGCCGTATGTGCCTGCCAAAGGTTCGGTGGGTGCGTCGGGCGATTTGGCCCCGCTCGCGCACATGACCTTGGCGCTCTTGGGCGAGGGCGAGATGCTGCAAGACGGCCAGCGCGTGCCCGCCATGGCGGCCTTGCAGGCCGCAGGCATTGCGCCGCTGGTGCTAGGCCCCAAAGAGGGGCTGGCCTTGATCAATGGCACCCAAACTTCAACCGCACTGGCTTTGCACGCCCTGTTGGCGTTTGAGCCGGTGCTCGAAGCCGCTTTGGTGGTGGGCGCGCTCACGGTGGATGCGGCACGCGGCAGCGATGGCCCGTTCGATCCGCGCATCCACGCGCTGCGCGGCCACCCCGGGCAAATCGACGTGGCCCAGTACTACCGCGCCTTGCTGGCGGGCAGCGAGATTCGCAGCTCCCACCAAGAGGGCGATGACCGCGTGCAAGACCCCTACAGCCTGCGCTGCCAGCCGCAGGTGGTAGGCGCGTGTTTAGACCAGTTGCGCCATGCGGCGGTGGTGCTGTTGCGCGAGGCGAATGCGGTCACCGACAACCCCTTGGTGTTCACCCAAGGCAGCGACCCTGCGGCGGTAGGGGGCCTGGTTTCGGGCGGCAATTTCCACGCCGAACCGGTGGCCTTGGTGGCCGACGCCATGGCCTTGGCGATTGCCGAAGTGGGCGCGATTGCAGAGCGGCGCATTGCCATGCTCATTGACAGCAGCGTGTCGCGCTTGCCCGCGTTTTTGTGTGTGGATGCGGGGCTTAACAGCGGTTTTATGATCGCCCACGTGACCGCAGCGGCACTGGCCTCAGAGAACAAATCGCTGGCGCACCCCGCCAGTGTGGACAGCCTGCCCACCAGCGCCAACCAGGAGGACCATGTGTCCATGGCCACGTTTGCGGCCCGGCGTTTGCAGTCCATGATCGACAACACGGCCTGCATCTTGGCCATTGAGTGGCTCGCAGCTGCCCAGGGGATTGCGTTTTTACGCCCCTTGCGCAGCTCCCGCGTGCTAGAAGAGGCGCTTGCTGTGCTGCGCCAGCGCGTGCCTTTTATGCCAGAAGACCGCTACATGGCCCCCGACATTGAGAGCGCTGTTGCGTTGTTGCGCAGTGGGGTGTTGACGGCTTTGTTGCGGGACATGCAGGGTTTGCCCGATTTGTGGTGCTGTGAAGCGGATTAAAACTGGTATGCAACCTGTGTGCCTAATGCATTGCCAACGGCGCTAACCGGGGGGGCAGAGTCGATAGAGATGTCCAAGACGGTATGCAACCATTGCAAGGTGGTGCTGATGCGGCTGGACCAATTGTGTCTCCAAGCCAAGGCCAGTGCATGCCTGCGAAAGCTCGATACCTCTCGCTCTGCGTAGTGGACGGGTTTGTCGGCGATGGATAAATCGGTGCTGCTGTATTTGCGCAGGCGAAGGCTTTGGGTGTAACCCGCTGTAAAAACATCTGGGCTGGCGGGTGAGTAGGCAACTTGCAAATCAATATTTGCCATGTTAAATACGATTTGATTGTCAAAATAATAAGTTGGATTGAAAGTGGTGTAGGCAATGTCTGCAATATGGTTTGTAAAATACGAGGCTGAGATATTCAAGCTAACATTTTTATGCACGTTGCGTTTGGCTGCAATGTAGAAGTTGTCGTTGTATTGCGCAATGGCGCCTGATTCATAATCAAAGGTGCGTGGTTCTTTGATATCGCTGTGCAGCCAGCTAAAGTTGTATTCGTTGCCGTTGCGCATGTTTAAGAAATTAAAACTCAAGCCGTACTTGTGGTTGCTCTCCGTTTTGTGGGGGGCATTAATGCTTCTTCTGCCATTTTCCCAGTCAGAATAACCGCCGAGTTTGGCGTCGTAAATACCAGCAACAGCCTGAAAGCGGTAGAGTTTTAAAAGCCTATTGGTATAAATTTGAATGCCTGGTGCA
>JBIPME010000235.1:0-4075 GCA_044369275.1 Rhodoferax sp. | reverse complement strand
ACCCACGTATTCGGTGTGAACCCAAAATTGATAAAGCAAATCTACCGCAACGAGAATGGCAAAGAGCTTGGGGGAAACGCCCAAAATGGCCAATGGCAGGTAAAAAATCCAAGACAAAAACACGGTGCTCGACGATTGACGCAAAGCCGTCGAGAGGTTGTAGTGCTGGCTTTGGTGGTGTACCACATGGCCCGCCCAAAACACCGCCACTTCGTGCCCAGCCCGGTGCTGCCAGTAATAACCCAGGTCGTAAATCACCAGCGCCAAAATAAAGCCGTACCAGGTGTCCCACAGCGGCAGATGAGGGAAAATCGCCACGCTTTCAAAGGCGAGGGTGTAGATACCAATCGAAAATAGCGCCAAAAATGGCGCATTAAACTGGCTGAACACCCCCAGATTAAGGCTGCTAATGGAGTCACTGAAAAGGTAGCCCATCTTGCCGGACTTCTGCTGGCTTGGCCTGCGGCTCCACCACCACTCCAACGCCATGAGTAAAAGAAAAAATGGCGTTGAAAAAACAATGATTTTTCCCATAATACTTGCTCTCAACGGTACTGCTTAACGTGAAATAACTTCCCTGTTACGGGGCGCAGGCTTAGCGCGCAGAAAAGTTAGCCGCCAAACTCATCCAGCGCTACGCCATCCAAGTGCCGCGTATCAGCCCAGCCCACCAGCGTAAGCGCGTTAGGCGTCCATAGCAAGCGGTTAATAGCCGCATTACCCAATTCCCAACTACGAAACGCCGTTACGCTTTGCTGCGTTGCCAGCCGGTAAAGCATGTCCAAAATACCGCCATGGGCTACCACCGCAATTTGCGCCCCCATGTGGGCGCTGGCAATCTGGGCCATGGTGGTGCGAACGCGCTCCATGACTTGCAGCGGCGTTTCGCCGCCGGGTGGCGCAAAATCGGGCGCACGCTCACGCCAGCGCTGGGCCGGCTTAGGCCATTGGGCTTGAATGTCGGCGTAAGTGTGGCCCTCAAACGTACCAAAGCCACGCTCGCGCAAGCCCGTATGCAAATGCAAGGGGCAAGGCTGCGGCTGGTGCTGGGCAATCGCTTGGGCGGTGGCGTGGGCACGCACCAAGTCGCTGCTGTAAATGCAGGCAAATTCCTCTTGCGCCAGGGCCTTGCCTACGCATTGGGCTTGCCAATGGCCTTTGGCGTTGAGTGCGATGTCGAGCTGGCCTTGAATCCGGGTCTGCACATTCCAGTCGGTCTCGCCATGGCGCACCGCGATGATGCGGGTAGCCCCCATTACGGCACCGCTTGGGTGTTGGGAGATACGTTCGGCGATGCGTTCGGTGATGTATTGGATGATGCGTTAGGCGATGTATTGGGTGGTGTATTAGGTGGTGTATTAGGTAATGCGATCACGACTTTGCGTGCACCTTTGGGTGGCAGGGGGTAATCGGCCAAGGCGGCTTCCAAAATGGCGGGGAACAAGACCAAGCTATCGGCCCATGGGCCCTCAAATACGGCGCTGCTCTCGTAGGCAACGCTTTGGCTGCCAAGGTCTCGCAACTGCAGTTGCACTGTATGTCGGTAGGCGTTGGGCTCTATTGCAAATCCCAAGCCACCGCGAAACCCCAACTGCCCCCAGCCAAATACGCCGTACGGACGCAGGCCACCAGGGCGCCAAGCGCTTGGCAACACGCTGCTTTGGAAGCGCAGTTGCAAAGCAAATTGGGCGTGTTCCGTATCCAACTGCAAGCCCGCTTTGGCGAGCACTTTTTCTGCCACAGCCTCTAAATGGCTAACATGCTTTTCTTGCTGCGCATTGTCTTGCGAGGGCAAGCGCTCAAACCGGTAACGCGCATGCGCCAAGGCCGCCGGTGCACCAACAAAGCTTTGCACCTCGCTGTCAATCATGCGGGTGCTAGCGCAGGCACTGAGCGAGCAAAGCAAACCTATCTGCAACCAATGCAGTACGCGGGTGGCACTGCGCATTTTCCAACGCGCGAATAAGCTTTGCATAGGTTTCCCCCTTAGGTTGTGCAGTTGTTTTATGCCGTCACGATTTGCAACCCAGAGAGTGTGGAGGTTGTGGACGTTACGGACATAGTTGCAGGCATAGCGATAGGTTCTGGGTCAAACGCTTTGTCACCTTGCGCATCGGCCACACCCGTGGCTTTTACGTTTTTGAAGTCAAAGCGTTGCGTGTCCATGAGGTGCGAAGGCACCACATTTTGCAAGGCGGTAAACATGCTTTCGATGCGGCCGGGGTATTGCTTTTCCCAGTCGCGCAGCATGTTGCCAATTTGCTTGCGCTGCAAGTTTTCTTGGCTGCCGCACAGCGTGCACGGAATAATGGGGAAAGCGCGGTGCTGGGCCCAACGGATGAGGTCTTTTTCAGCCACATTGGCCAAGGGGCGAATCACTACGTGGCCACCGTCGTCGCTGACCAATTTTGGCGGCATGCCTTTGAGCTTGCCGCCAAAGAACATGTTCAGAAAGAAGGTTTGCAGCATGTCATCGCGGTGGTGGCCTAGCGCAATTTTGGTGGCTTTGATTTCGTCGGCCACGCGGTACAAAATGCCTCGGCGCAGGCGGCTGCACAGGCTGCACATGGTTTTCCCCTCGGGGATTACCTTTTTCACAATGCTGTAGGTGTCTTGCGTTTCGATGTGGTAAGGCACGCCAAGCTGCTTGAGGTATTGGGGCAAAACGTGGTCTGGAAAGCCGGGCTGCTTTTGGTCTAAATTGACTGCGATCAGCTCAAACCGAATCGGCGCACGCTGTTGCATTTTTAACAAAATGTCCAACATGCCGTAGCTGTCTTTGCCGCCAGAGACGCAGACCATGACGCGGTCGCCCTCTTCAATCATGTTGAAGTCCACAATGGCCTGCCCCACTTGGCGGCACAGGCGCTTTTCGAGTTTGTGGTTTTCAAAAGAAGCGCGTTCGTCGTGCTGCTGCGGGGTGTCGATTGCGTTGGGCATGGTGTTGTTCATAAATATTTAGCAAGTTGTAGCAGCAAGGTATAGCAACGAGGTATAGCAACGAGGTATAGCAACGAGGTATAGCAACAAGGTTATAGGCAGTGGGCAATGGCTGTAAATGGCCAATCGAACGGCCATCGACAATGCGGCGCGTTATTTGTGCAAGCACCTCGCACTGCGGGCACTGCTACCACTGCCCCGCCTCCATGCGAATAGCCACTTCACAATCGGTAAAAATTTCCAGTTTGGCAATTTTGACGCGGGTGCCCACCACGGCGGGCAGTTGCATCAAACGGTGGGTAAGTTTGCCGATCAGCGTCTCTAGCAAGTTGACATGCTCTGCCGTGCATTCGTCAATGATAATTTGGCGCACCTTGCGGTAGTCCAGCACGTGGTTGATCTCGTCATCTGCGGGCAACAAAGGCTGGCACCCTAAACACAGTTCTGCATCCACTTGAATGGGCTGCGGTGCCAATTTTTCCGACTCCAAAATGCCTAAATTGGCATTAAATCGCAGACCGGTCAGGGCCAAGGTTTGGTTGGCGGTAGTTTTCATAAGCAATCAATCAAGGGTTCATCAACGAAAAATCGCGCTCAAAGCGCATTAAATGCTGCCCACCATCCACCAACAAGGTGGTGCCCGTAATGGAGCGGTTTTGCAACGCAAACAACACCGTTTGCGCCACGTCTTCGGGGGTAGAGGAGCGCCCCATGGGCGAGAGTTTGTGCAGCGCCTCGAACTGCGCTTGTTGCAGCATGTGGCTGCTCAGCGTCAGGCCTGGGGCCACACCAACCACGCGCAGCACGGGGCTAAACGCCATGGCCAGCATGGTGTTGGCGGCCTCTAAGGCGGCTTTGGACAAGGTGTAGCTCAAGAAATCGGGGTTTTGGTTCCAGAGTTTTTGGTCCAGCATGTTGACCACCACGCCGGGGACGCTGTCGCCAATGTCGTTGGCAACGGCATGGGTATTACGGGCAGCGGCACGCTGCAACAGGTGCGCGTGCAGGGCTTGGCTGAGCAAAATCGGGGCAGCTGTGTTGCTGCGCCAATGGGTTTCCATGGCTGCGAAACTGAAGGTGTCGGGGCTATCGTGCTCAAAAGTCGAGGCGCAGTTCACCACCGCGTCCACATAGC
>JBIPME010000234.1:0-4076 GCA_044369275.1 Rhodoferax sp. | reverse complement strand
TTGGGGCAGGTGCTCTTGCAGGGCTTGTAACAAGGCTAGCAGCGGCCCTTGCAGATCGTCTAGTGCCGCCTGAATGGAGGCTTGGGATTGTTTGTCGCGTAGCAAAACCTCCATGTGCCCGGCCAAGGCTTGCACGTTGATAGCCCCAATGGTGCCGGCCACGGCCTTGGTGGTGTGGGCCAGGCGTTCGGCGGTTTCCCAGTCTTGCGCCTGCAAGGCATGGGCCATGGTGGCGGGGGTGTTGGCTTGGTTGGCAAGGAAGTTGCGCAGCATTTTGAGATAGGACTGGCGCTTGCCCATGACGCGCGTGAGTCCTAGTTCCACGTCCAAGCCTGCAATGTCGGGCAGCGGCTCGGTTACGCCGTCCGGCGTTGTAGTGGAGGGGGTGCTGGGGTTTGTGGTGGCGGTTGGGGTGGCGTGGTCGCGGTTGGGCTCGGGTGCAAGCGGGTGGGCCGCATCGCTCTTGGGGGGACTTTGGAGCCAGCGCAGCAGCATGCGCCATAAGCCGTTGGGGTCAATCGGTTTGGTGAGAAAGTCTTGCATGCCCGCTTGCAAACAACGGTCGCGGTCTTGTTGCATGGCGTTCGCGGTCATGGCGACAATGGCGAGTTGTTGCGGGCTGTAGTGTTCGCGGATGGCCAAGGTGGCGGCAATTCCGTCCATGACAGGCATTTGCATGTCCATCAGCACCAAGTCCCAATGCGCACCGGGGGCCAGCACTTTGTCGACCGCCTCTTGCCCATTGTTCGCCAGTGTCACCTGCAAGCCCACTTCTTCGAGCAGCTCTTGCGCCAATTGTTGGTTCATTTCATTGTCTTCAACGAGCAAGATTGTTTTTCCAGCCAATTGCATGAAAAGTGCATTGGCTTGGTGGGTCGTGCTGGTGGTGCTGAGAGGGCTGTTGGGCAGGGGGTTAAAGGGGGCGGTTGCCGTTGGTAGCCCCGGTGCTTGCACGCTGGGCGCACAGGCGTGGTCTGCTGCGTTGGACAAGGCTTGCTGCATGCTGCTGGGCAACAGGGTGGGGTAGATGGGTTTGCTCAGCACAGCGCGTACGCCGGTGTGCTGCACGCTGCGCAGCACTTCTTCACGCTCGCAGGGGCTGACGATGACGATGCTGGGCGTTTTTGCCAAGCCGAGCGCCAAAATCTGCTGGGCCGCAGCCACGCCATCCCCGTCTGGCAGGTGCCAGTCCATGTAAACCAGTGCGTAGGCTTGGCCCTTTTGGTCGGCTTGCTGCACCGCATCTATCGCAGCGCCTGCGCTGGCCACCGAGTCCACCACCAAGCGCATGCTGTGCAGCATGCCGTGCAGCACTTGGCGTGCATAGGCGTTGTCATCTACCACCAAAACCCGCAGCCCCACCCAGTCTGCCTGTAGGGGCAGCCGCGGCGCAGTTGCCTGCCCGCGCTCCAGCTTTGCGGTAAACCAGAAGGTCGAGCCTTCGTGCTGCACAGAGTGCACGCCAACCTCGCCGTGCATCATTTCCGCCAGGCTTTTGGAAATTGCCAACCCCAAGCCCGTGCCACCGTATTTGCGGGTGGTGGAGGCATCGGCTTGCTGGAAACTTTGGAACAGGTGCTGTAGCTGCTCTGGCTCTAGCCCAATGCCCGTGTCACGCACGTCAAAGCGCAACAAGACCCCGTTGTCATCGTCTTCCAGCAGCGATGCGCGCACGCTGATCTCGCCTTGCGGGGTGAATTTAATGGCATTGTTCACATAGTTGATCAGCACCTGGCCTAGCCGCAAAGCGTCGCCCACCAAGGCCTCTGGCACGTCGGGGGCGATGTCAAAAATCAACTCCAGATT
The DNA here is from genome assembly GCA_044369275.1 of Rhodoferax sp. Lineage (GTDB taxonomy): Bacteria > Pseudomonadota > Gammaproteobacteria > Burkholderiales > Burkholderiaceae_C > Allorhodoferax. The sequence goes on along the minus strand of JBIPME010000234.1, from coordinate 2,270 downwards.
TTTGCTATGGGCTTTCTCGCTGAGCAAGTTGCCCAGGTTGTCGAACACTTGCGCGAGTTCAAAATTGGCATGCTCAATGGACAGCATGCCCGCTTCGATTTTGGAAAAATCCAAAATGTCATTGATGATGCCCAGCAAATGGGTGCCAGAATTGCGGATTTTCGTGACGTAGTCGCGCTGCTTGTCCGACAAATCGGTTTTGAGCGCCAAGTGGGAAAAGCCCATTACCGCATTGATGGGGGTGCGGATTTCATGGCTCATATTGGCCAAAAAATCGCTTTTGGCACGCGTGGCTTGCTCGGCCAATTCGCGCGCTTTTTTCAGCGCATCTTGGGCGGCGTGGGCCTCGGAAATATCTTCTAAGGTCCACACCACGCCGCGCTCGGGTTGGTGGATGTCCACAATCTGGCCTGACAAACGGCACCAAAAAACCTCCCCATCGCTGCGCAGCATCTGCGTCTCTAGGTGCGCCACTTCGCCTGCACGCAGTGAGCGGCCATGGCGGTTGGCGGCTTCAAAACTTTCCACATCGGCAAACCATGCACGGGTGTTGATAAACGCCGTGTTGCTAGACCACCGGAATATGTTTTCTAAAGCCCGGTTGTGCTTGATCACCACCTGGGCTTGCACCACCGCAATGCCAATGGTCATGGACTCGAACACCGCGTTTTGCTCGTCGAGCATGGCATTGATCGAGGCTTGTTGCGCGTTCAAGTGCTGCGCTTGGAGCTTGACCTTGTTGGCCATTTGCGTGTATCCGTCAAACGAGCGTGCCAACTCCCCTAACTCAGACGCATCGTTGGCAAATTCCAGATGGGCCACCGGGCGGCCTGCCAGTAAATTTTGCACCTGCATGTTCATCTTGACCAAGGGCATGATCACCCTTTTGCGGTAGAACAGCCCCAGCATGGCCATGATCAAAATCGCATTGCCCATGGCCACCACACAGGTGCCAATCAAGAGCCACTCCTCCCAATTTTTGGCCTGTATCCGCTCTTGCGCCATGCGCTCGCTCAAGCTCGCCCTGAACCGCTCTAGGGCCGTGTACAGCGCCTCTTGCTTGAGCCGGTACTCCAGCCCGTGCACCAGCCCATTGGCAGCCTGGGGGCTGGCGGAGGCGGCCACCTCGAAGGCCTTGAGTTCAATGCGGGTGAGTTCATGGGTGTTTTCATCCACATCCTGTAGCAAGGCCAACTCCTCGGTCTCCAAATTTAAATTGCGCAGCGCAATTTGCGCACTGATGCGGCTTTGCACCAGGTCCAATTCATCTGCATAGGCTCGCTTGTAGCTAGGTTCGCCAGTTGCAATAAAGGCGCGTGCATTGCTGTTTAACAGCTGCACGCCTGCGCCCAAACGTGTGGTTTGCGATTCGGCCATGTTCTGGCGCATCAAGGAATTTTCGTACTCCAGCTTCAAGTAGTACGAGCTCAGCAAGCCCACCACCGTGAGCAAGGTGCAGGCCGTGACCACCGTCATCACGATCCGATTGGCTTGTTTTAAAAGCATGCGCTAGGCCTCGGCATGCGTAAGCTTGGCATGCGTAATACCAGTCGGACCACTCGGCTTACCTGTTGATTTTTCAGCCCGTTGCCGACCCGCCCGTGCCAAGCGTGCGGCCCACCGCAGGTGCACCCCACTGGGCAATCGCCCAAGCGCAACACCTTTAAAGCGCCGGTGCAAGCGGGCATGCCAAGCGCAGGCCTGGCATGCCGCCCCACAGAAAAACCGCACACAACTCTGGTGCTGCAATGCATATCAGAGAACCTCCCCTGTGCGCAATCCATTGATATTCGAAAAATTACCTATTCAGTCCCTTCCACTAGCACCGAATAATTTCATTTTGAATGTTTTTTGAATTCTTCGGGTGTTTAAAAGTGATGAAATGTTTTTTTATCTATCTAAATGAAAAAATAGTTTGGGCTTTGACGGTGCTAAGCGCAAGGTGCTGATTCGCTTGCAGCGTTGCATTGGCAGCCCGCCGTTAGCGCAGGGCATTGGAAGAGCAAAATGCGTACCCATACTTGCTTTCGTGCGACTTTTGCGGATGGGGAGATTCGCTCCACGCCATGGAGCGAATTGAGTTGGACGCATTTTCGCGTGCTCATGCGCGTGTCCGACCCCGCCGCCCGCCAGTGGTACGCCTGCGAAGCCGCCGCCCAAACTTGGAGCGTGGCCGCGCTCGACCGCCAGATCAGCACGCTCTATTACCAGCGCTTGCTCTCCAGCTGGGCGAGCGTATTGGTGCTTGCAGCGCGACGCTTATTTCTTGG
>JBIPME010000232.1:0-4080 GCA_044369275.1 Rhodoferax sp. | reverse complement strand
AAAGCCGACTTAAATGCGGCAGCGCTGGGGGGGCGGCGGCAGCGCCGGGGCCTGTCTTGGGCAGTGCCGCGTATGGAATCAAAATATGCATAGCCGCTATTGTCTTCTATGCCCTTGCCCCTTCCCCCCTTAAAAAGCCACGGCTTTGCAGCGGGCATGCAAGACCGGCTTGGAAGCAAGCCCAAAAACAAGCTTGTGAAGCTTGGCAAGCCTGTCGCGCGCGCCTGCGCACCTAGGAGCCTGTCGGACTCAAGTTTTTTTCACTAGCGCAACGTTCGGCTTTGCACAGACAACCTACCTTGGTTTTTCACGCCATAATCGCGGGGCTGTTCAGCTGGCACCTACCTGCAATACGAGGTTGATTCTTGGCTGCTAACCCTCCTACATTGCACGTGCCGCACGCACTGAGCGTATTGCACGCACCGCCCGTTATGCACCGCACTATTTTCGACACTCCGGTTGTCAAAACCTGTTTACGTGGCCTGTCATTGGCCTTTCTCAAAATAGTGGGCTGGAAAGTCCACGGCGCGCTGCCGCCTGGCGTGCAAAAATGTGTGCTCATCGCTGCGCCGCACACCAGCAACTGGGATCTGCCCTATACCTTGATGACAGCGTTTGCGCTGCGCTTGCCGATTTACTGGATGGGCAAGGAAAGCATTTTTTCGCCCCCTTTTGGCGTCGTCATGCGCTGGCTCGGTGGCATTGCGGTGAACCGCTCGCAATCCTCCAATATGGTCCAAAGCTGCGCCCAGTCGCTGATTCAAGCCGAAGGCCCGGTTTTTCTGGTGGTCTCTCCCGAAGGCACGCGCAGCAAAACCCGTTACTGGAAAACCGGTTTCTACTACATTGCCCTGCAAGCCCAAGTGCCCATCGTGCTGGCCTACATGGACTATTCGCGCAAGCAAAGCGGTCTGGGGCCGCTGTTCTACCCCACCGGTGATATTGAAAAAGACATGGTCGAAATCCAAGCCTTCTACGCACCCTTCAAAGGTAAAAACGCCAACGCGTTCTAGCAACAGCGCCCCCGGGCACTCACACGCAAACTTGCGCGCTGCGTTGGGGCAGACCATGGTCGTTGGCTTAAAACGGCGCGCAACCACAGCATATCCACGTAAACCCGACTTCACAGCGCGTTACATTAGCGGTTCAATGGGAATTCACTACATTCCCAACCTGTCAAGGAGATTCCATGAAAATCGGTTTATTTGCCATAACGTCTACCGTTGCGCTAGGGCTCATCTGCCCCATTGCACAAGCCCAAGACACTGCCTGCAAAAACGTACGCTTTGCCGACGTAGGCTGGAGTGACATTGCCGCCACCACGGGCATGGCCTCGGTGGTGTTGGAGAGCCTGGGTTACCAAACCAGCGTCACCATGGCATCCATCCCCATTGCTTTTGCGGGCATCAAGAAAAAACAAATCGATGTCTTTTTAGGCTACTGGAATCCTTCCATGACACCGCAAATTGAGCCTTTTTTGAAAGCAGGCGATATCAAAGTACTCGACACCCCCAATCTGGTAGGAGCCAAATACACCTTGGCCGTGCCCGCAATGTGGTACGACAAAGGGCTGAAAAGCTTCTCCGATATTGCCAAGTTTGAAAAAGAGTTGGGCGGCAAAATCTACGGCATTGAACCCGGCAACGATGGCAACGCGCTGATCGCTGGCATGATTAAAGACAACAAGTTTGGTTTAAAAGCCTTCAAAATGGTCGAATCCTCCGAGGCTGGCATGCTCATTGAAGCACAGCGCGCCATCAAAGACCAAAAGGCCATCGTCTTTCTAGGCTGGGAACCCCACCCTATGAATGTGCAAATGAAAATGCGCTACCTCTCAGGCGGTGACGAAGTGTTTGGCCCGAACTTTGGCGAGGCCAAGGTCTACACCGCCATTGCCCCCTCTTATGAAAAAAAGTGCCCCAATGTCTACACATTCTTAAAAAATTTGCAGTTCACCACGGACATGGAAAACCAAGTCATGGGGCCCATTTTGCAAAAAGTCAAACCCAATGTGGCCGCTAAAAACTACCTCAAGAAAAACCCCGGCATACTCGACAAATGGTTGACTGGCGTCAAAACCTTGGATGGCAAAGACGGCTTGCAAGCGGCTAAAGCCGCTCTGCTGCCGTAAATCCCATAAGCCCCATAAGCCCCATAAAGCCCATAAACCTGCTCGCATTCTTGCCGTCAAAATAAAAGCCCCACCTATGCATGAAATCCCAATTTTCAGTTTCGTCAATGGCCAACGCATCCATGGCAGTGGCGCACGTTTTGCCAACCTGAACCCGGCCACGGGCCAGGCCTTTGCCTTTGTGCACGATGCCACACAAGCCGATGTCGATGCCGCCATCAACGCCGCACAAGCGGGCTTTTTGCAGTGGTCTGCCATGTCCGGCACCGAACGCGGGCGCATTTTGCGCCGCGCTGCCGACATTTTGCGCAGCCGCAATGCCGAACTGGCCGCGCTGGAAGTGCAAGACAGCGGCAAGCCAATCCAAGAGGCTTCGGTAGTGGATGTCATGAGCGGAGCCGACTGCATTGAATATTTTGCAGGCGCTGCGGCCACCCTCACAGGCGCGCAATACCCGCTCAAAAACGCCTTTGCCTACACGCGCAAAGAGCCGCTGGGCGTGTGCGTGGGCATTGGTGCGTGGAACTACCCCCTGCAAATTGCCTGCTGGAAATCTGCCCCCGCCTTGGCGGCGGGCAATGCCATGGTGTTCAAGCCCTCGGAGCTCACCCCGGCCACCGCCGTCAAGCTGGCCGAAATTTACCTGGAAGCTGGCGTTCCCGCCGGTGTTTTCAACGTGCTGCAAGGCCGGGGCAGCACAGGTGCTTTGCTGGCCGCACACGAAGGCGTTGCCAAGGTGTCGGTCACGGGCTCGGTGGCCACGGGCAAAAAGGTCATGCAAACCGCAGCAGGCACCTTAAAGCGTGTCACCATGGAACTGGGTGGCAAATCGCCCCTGCTGGTATTTGACGATGCCGACTTGGAACAAGCCGTCACCGCCGCCATGATGGGCAACTTCTACACCCAAGGCGAAGTCTGCACCAACTGCACCCGCGTGTTTGTGCAGCGCGGCATTGCCGATCGCTTTTTAGCGCGCCTCCAAGAACGCACGCTGTTGCTGCGCGTGGGCGACCCCACCCAGGCCGAAACCGAGGTGGGCGCACTCATCTCTGAAGACCACACCACCAAGGTGCTGGACTACATTGCCAGCGGCGTGGCCGAAGGGGCCAACCTGGTCTGCGGTGGCCAGCGGGTTGACGTGCCCGGCATGGGCTCCAACTTTGTGGCCCCCACCATCTTTGCCAACTGCAACGACCAGATGCGCATCGTGCGCGAAGAAATTTTTGGCCCCGTGCTGTCCATGCTCACTTTCGACACAGAGGCAGAGGCCATTCAACGCGCCAACAACAGCCGCTTTGGCCTGGCAGCGGGCGTGTTCACCCAAAACCTGCCACGCGGCCACCGCGTGGCAGCGCAACTGCGCGCAGGCATCTGCTGGATCAACAACTACAACATCACCCCCATTGAAATGCCCTTTGGCGGCGTGGGCGAGTCTGGCATCGGCAGCGAAAACAGCATGGCTGCGCTAGACCACTACACACAGCTAAAAACCGTGTACGTGGAAATGGGAGAAGTGTGGAGCAGTTACCGGTGAGAAGCCGCACCGCTTAACGCCGCCAAACTCCGTTTAATTCCGCTTAAAACCACTTAACACCGCCCTTCGTTCGGGCTACGCCTTTGCAACATTGAAAATTTGCAAAGGCGCAATTTCATGCGGGTTTGACTTGGCGTTTGACCCAGCGTAAAAGCGTCCCCAAAACGGGGAGCTTTTCGTACAGCTCCTCAGCCGCATCCCAATAATCGCGGTGCAACACAATTTGGTCTTGCTCCGAAAAAACCAAATGCGAAGCGCCCAAAATAATTTGCGGCGTATGGGGCTGAAAGCGTTGAAAGCTGAAATGGAACTCCCAACTCAAAAAGCAATGCCGGCCTTGCACAATTTGCTGCGTTACTTTAAAGCGAGGCGCATTCAAGGTAGCGAACATGTGGGTAAAAATAAGTTCAATCGC
>JBIPME010000493.1:0-4081 GCA_044369275.1 Rhodoferax sp. | reverse complement strand
GTGGTGAACCAGGTGGTGTATATCGTCTTCATGATTTCGGTGGGCTTGTCGCATGCGACGTCGATCAGCATCAGCCAGGTTTGGTCGCAAGGCGATGCCCCCACTGCGCGCCGCTTAGGCTATACCGGTCTGGGCATGGGGCTGGTCTGCATGGGCGCTATCGCGGTGATTTACCTCGCGTGGCCGCAACATGTGCTGCGGCTGTTCTTGCACCAAGACACTGCGGGCAATGCCGCCGTGCTGGCGCTGGCAAGCCCATTGTTGATGATCGCGGCGGTGCTGCAATGCTTCGATTGCGGCCAAAACATCGGCGTGGGCATTTTGCGTGGGGCAGGGGAGACGCACAGTTCCTTGGTGATGACCTTGATCGGTTATTGGGGGGTCGGATTGCCGAGCGCTTGGCTGCTTGGGCTTTATTTTCAGCTGGGCGCAGTCGGCATCTGGATCGGGCTGACGCTGGGCTTGGTGGTCACTGCAGTTCTCATGCTGCTGCGCTTTGCACGCGTGATCGATGCGCGCATCAAACAAGACGGTGCCATGTTGAGGGTCGTTCAATGAGGGTTGGTGTGCGGCAGCCATCGGCGTGTGGCGAGGTGCTTGCGCAGGATGCGGCATGGACGTGGTCTGGCATTGGCTTGTGTTGCGCAGCGCTCGGCCTATTGCTTGCCAGCGCGCTTGCCAGCTTGCTGATCGGGGAGATTTCTGTCTCTGTGCATCAGGTGGTGGATGCGCTGGTCAAGCACGGCGGCAGCCAGGCAGAGATGGTGGTCTGGACACTGCGGGTGCCGCGTGTGGTTGTCGGCGTATTGGCCGGTGCGTGCTTTGCGGTATCGGGCGCTTTGATGCAAGGGATGACGCGCAATCCGCTGGCCGACCCGACCTTGACTGGCGTGGCTGCCGGTGCCGCATGTGCGATTGTGGCGGCCCAAGTGCTGTGGCCAACGCTTGCGGTCTCGATGCATCCCTTGCTCGGCATTGCCGGTGGGCTCGTCGCGGCAACGCTGACGTTCGCGCTGGCGTGGCGTGAGCGTCTGTCGCCGATCCAACTGGCGTTGGCCGGATTGGCGGTGAGCGCGTTTGCAACCGCCGGCATCACGACCTTGTTGATTGTGTCTGGCCCCGATGCGGCATCCTTGTTTTTCTGGCTCTCCGGTGGGCTGGCAGGCCGAAGCTGGACGCAGGTCGCGCTGCTTTTGCCGTGGGCGCTGGCCGGGATGGCACTGGCATGGATCTGTGCCAAGCCCTTGAACATCATGGCGCTCGGAGACGATGCGACGCACACGCTCGGGTTGAATATGGGCTTATGGCGCATGGCATGCGGTCTGGCGGCGGTCATGCTGGCCGCTGGCGCAGTGGCAGTCGCCGGGCCGCTGGGTTTTGTCGGGCTGTGCGTGCCGCATATTGCGCGCCTGTGTGTCGGCAACGACCATCAGCGGCTGTTATGGGTATCGGCTTTGTTGGGTGCCGCGCTGGTATGCGCAGCCGACCTGTTGGCACGCACTGTCGCTGCACCGCGCGAATTGCCAGCCGGATTCTTGACGGCCTTGATTGCTGCCCCCTTGCTGATCAAGCTGGTTCACAAGCGGGAGGCGGCATGATGGCCAGCGCGCTCGTGCCACGTTCAGAAGCATCCATGTCCAGCCGCGCGCTGTTGCTGTGTATCGGTTTCGCGCTGTTGTTGGTGTTGCTGACGGGCTTGTCGGCATTCTGGGGCGCAGCCGATTTGTCGCCGGCATCGGTCTGGCAGACCTTGTTCGAAAGCGGCGCGAACGAAGCCTCGACCATCGTCTGGCAACTGCGTCTGCCGCGTGCCGTGCTGGCCATCGTCGTGGGAATGCACTTTGCGATCAGCGGAATGATTTTGCAATCGGCACTGCGCAATCCGCTGGCCGACCCCGGCGTGCTGGGCATCTCTTCTGGCGCAACGCTGGCCGTGGTGCTGTTTCTTTTGTTCGATGTGTTTCTTGGCGCGAGCGACAACACCAAACTGGATGCGTACCCGATTGAATACCTGCCGATCGTCGCGCAGTTCGGTGGTATCGGCACGGTGGCGCTGGTGTATGGCCTGTCCTGGCGCGGCGGCGCGGCGCCCGCCCGATTGATTTTGTTCGGCATTGCGATCGGCGCAACGCTGCAGGCGCTCGCGATGGGCATTTTGGCTGGCTGGGGGTCGGTGCGGATCGAAGTGGTGCTGAACTGGCTGTCGGGCAGTTTGTACGGCAAGGATTGGCACCATCTCTACCCCTTGTTGCCTTGGACGGTGCTGGGCTTGCTTGTGCTGCCATGGGTCATGCGACCGATGCGTGTGCTGGCGCTCGGCGACGACGCCGCGCGTAGCCTCGGCCTGTCCGCGCAGGGCTGGCGTTTAGCGCTGGTGGCACTGGCCGGTTCGCTGGCTGCCGCTGCGGTGGCGGTGGTGGGGCCAATCGGCTTTCTGGGCTTGTTGGTGCCGCATACCGCGCAGCGATTGGTCGGCGGTTCGCCGTCGAGGTGCGTACCGCTGGTCATGCTGCTGGGCGCTGACCTGGCTTTAGGCGCCGATCTGCTGGGGCGCATGCTGATCGTGCCGGACGAAGTACCCATTGGTGCCATCACCGCATTGCTGGGTGCACCCTTTTTCCTTTACCTCATGTCGCAACGCCGGAGTGTTTAGCATGACTTTATCCTTCTTGTTTTCCTTATCTTGCACCAACCTCACGCTGGGCTATGGTGCCAATGCGGTGATAGAAAATTTGTCGCTGAAGGTGCCTTCGCAGCGCATTACAACGCTGATCGGTCCGAACGGTTGCGGCAAAAGCACCTTGTTGCGCGGGCTGGCGGGGCTGCTGAAACCGCAAGCGGGTTGCGTGCAACTCGACAACAGAGAGCTGGCATATTGGCCCCGCAAAACACTGGCACGCCGTATTGCATTTCTGTCTCAGACATCGATCTCGCCCGAGGGGCTGACCGTCAAGGAAATGGTGCAGCATGGCCGATTTCCGCATCGTTCATTTTTCGGCGGCGAGCAGGAAGTTGATCGCCAAGCGGTGGCGTGGGCCTTGTCGGCCACCCATCTGACAACGCTTTCCGGTCGCTTGCTGACCCAACTGTCTGGCGGCGAACGCCAGCGGGCGTGGATTGCGATGGCCTTGGCCCAGCAAGCGGACATTGTGTTGCTCGACGAGCCGACCACGTACCTCGACCTCGGCCATCAGTTGGAAGTGTTGCAGCTGCTCACCGAACTCAATGCCACCCATGGCATCACGCTCATCATGTCTTTGCATGATTTGAACCAGGCAATCCGCTATTCCCACCACACCGTGGCGCTCGACAGCGGGCGCATCGTCGCAAGCGGTGCGCCTACCGATGTGATTGACCACCAGCTGTTGCAAGAGGTTTTTCGGGTGCGCGCCACATTGATCGAGCGTGGCGATGGCCACACCATTTGCTACCCGGAAGAGGCGTTGAGCGAACGGGCTAGTTTGCAATCTATTGGGAGAAAATCATGAAAATTATGAAAACTATGTATCGGCCTCGCTTGATGGCGGTATGGACGGCGGTATGGATGGCGGCACTGATGGCGGTACTGATGCTGGCATTGTTTGGCACCGTACGCGCACAAACCCACGCGATCACGGATGACCGTGGCAAGACCATTGTGTTGCGCGGCGATGCCAAGCGTATCGCGGCGGTTTCCTACTTTGCCGCAGACACCGCATTGGCGCTAGGGGTCAAACCGGTCGCATCGACTTTCCTTGTCAAGGGCAGGAACCCCGACTATCTGCTCAACTGCATGCGCACAGTGCCGAACCTGGGGCAGCGCGCAACGCCGAATCTCGAACTGATGGCCAACGCGAAGCCGGATTTGATTGTGGCGATCAAGCGCTACACCGAAGCCAATGCCGCCAAGTTGGAGCAAATCGCGCCCTATATGGCCTTGAGTCTGGAGACCTTTGCCGACAGCGACCGCTCAATCCTGCTTCTGGCCGACGCGATGGGCAAACGGGGCGAAGCGCAAAAGCTCAATGCCGATTTCAAGAAAGCAGTGCAAACCTTGGCCAGCCAGGCACCCAAGCAGCGGCGCGTGTCTTACCTCTTTCTG
>JBIPME010000007.1:0-12696 GCA_044369275.1 Rhodoferax sp. | reverse complement strand
GGCTGGTAGGCCAGTGCGCGGGCAATGGCAACGCGCTGCTGCTGTCCGCCCGAGAGTTGGGCCGGTTTGCGTGCCCCATAGCCTTCGAGGTGCACCAGTTGCAGCATTTTTTCGACTTGTTGCGCGGTGTCTTTTTTGCTCCATTGGCGCACGCGCAAGGGGAAGGCGATGTTTTCTGCCACGCTGAGGTGGGGGAACAGGGTGTAGCGTTGAAAGACCATGCCGATATTGCGCTGCGCGGGGGCAATGCCGCGCAGGTCTTTGCCTTGCAGGATGACGCGCCCTTGGGTGGGGTCTTCAAAGCCTGCGGTGATGTAGAGGGTGGTGCTTTTGCCCGAGCCGCTGGGGCCTAGGAAGGTCATGAATTCACCGCGCGCAATGTCCAGCGAGAGCTGTTCAATGGCAATGCTTTGGGGGTAGGCTTTGTGCAGGTTTTGCAGGCTTAGAAAGGGGGCAGGGTGGTCCGTAGTGGGCATACATTGATTCCAATTAATTTGGCTAATCTGGCTAATCTGGCTAATCTGGTTGTGCGTTGCGCGGGCTGAAGGCGTGGGCCAGCAGCATGAATGCGACCGTGGTGGCGATGAGCAGGGCCGAGGCCGCTGCAATCACGGGCGAGAGGTCTTGTCGCAGGGTGGCCCAAATTTTGACGGGCAGGGTTTCTACGCCTGGCGCAGACATGAAGATGGAGACCACCACTTCGTCCCACGACACCAAAAATGAGAAGGTGGCGGCGGCCATCAGTCCGAGCCGGATGCCGGGCAGCGTCACGCGCCAAAGCACGGTCCATTCACGGGCTCCGCAGATGCGCGCTGCGTCTTGCAGTGTGAAGTCAAAGCTGAGCAAGGCGTTGGAGATGGCGATAACGGAAAAAGGCAGGGCAATGATCAGGTGGCCTATCACAAAGCCTAGGTAGCTGCCCGTCAGGCCCAGTTTGAGGAACAGGGCGTACAAGCCAACGGCAAAGATCACCACGGGCAAGACCATGGGGGTGATAAAAAATGCACGCAGCCACGCTTTGCCTGCAAACTCTCCCCGCACCAACGCCATGGAACTGGCAAAGCCCAGCACCACGGCCAAGGCGCTGACCACCAAGGCGACTTTGAAGCTGGTCCATGCCGCCAAGAGCCAAGAGGGGTCGGCCAATAAATCGGTGTACCAACGCAGTGTCCATGCGGGTGGCGGAAACACCAGCCATTGGGAGCTGCCAAAAGACAGGGCGACGATGAACACCATGGGCATCAGTAAAAACAGGGCGGTTGCACTGGCAATGCTGACCAGGGCCCAGCGCAGTTTCCAACCCATGCAGGAAAAATCAAGCAACATAAAAATGGCTTCGTAAAAAGAGGGTGAGTGGTTTCACAACGAATTGGCGAACTGGCGAACTGGCGAACTGGCGAATTAGCGTGCTTGCGCAGCGTTGCGAAAGGGGTCGAACCAGCGCAGTTGCAGCGCGTACAACCCCAAGGTGATGAGCATCAGCAGCAATGCCGCCGCACCGGCCAACCCCCAGTTCAACAGGGACTGCACGAGTTGGGCAATCAGTTCGGCCAGCATCATGTGCGAGGAGCCGCCCAGTAAAGCCGGGGTCACAAAGTAGCCCAAGGACATGACAAACACCATCAGCGCCCCGCTGGCCAAGCCGGACGCGGCCAGTGGCAACAAAATGCGGTAGAAGGCTTGCCAGCTGCTGGCCCCGCAGATGGCGGCAGCACGCAAGATGGCGGGGTCAATGGACTTGATGGTGGCGTGCAAGGGCAGCACCAAAAAGGGCAGCATGATGTAACTCATGCCAATGGTTACCCCCACCAAGTTGTTGACCATGACCAAGGGCGCATCGAGCACGCCCCAAGCCATTAAGTAGCGGTTAATCACGCCCGTTTGCTGCAACAAAACCATCCAAGCGTAGGTGCGCACCAGCAGGTTGGTCCACATCGACAGCAGCAAAACCGCCATGAGCAGCTTGGCCCACGTGCGCGGCAAGATGGCAAGCAGCCAAGCCACGGGAAAGCCCAGCAGCACCGTAATGCCCGTGACCAGGCTGGCCACCACCAGGGTGTTGCCCATGACTTTGGCATAGGTCCAGGTGCCCAGCAGTTCGCGGTAATGCTGCAAACCCCAATCGGGTTCCGCAATGCTGCGCAAGAGCAGGCCCAGCACGGGGACGACAAAAAACAGGGCCAGCAAACTGAGCATGGGCAGCAACCAGCGCCGTCCATAAGGCTTGGGGCTAGGCTTTAACAGGGGAGCGAGGAGGGTAGGCACCATGGAGGTCACTGCAAGAGCGTGCAAAGGTTGGAGGTGTCGGGCCGCAGACGCTGCGACCCGACACCGGTGGAAGATTACGCAAGGATTGGCATAGCCCCCATGGACGCGCTATGCATGCGCAACCATGCATGCGCCCGGTACGGGGCCAAGCCCAGGCGCTTATTGGGATTGCCAGGCGTACCAGCGTTTGCCAATGGCGTCGCGGTTTTCTGCCCAATAGGCCATGTTCAGATTGATCTGCGTTTTGGTGAATTGGTCTGGCAGTTGCGCAATGGCGGCGCTGGCCATGAGCTCTTTGGCGGCGGTGTTCACTGGGGCGTAGGCGGTCTCGGTGGCCAGTCCGGCTTGTGCTTTGGCACTGGTGGCGTAGGCCAGGAATTTCATGGCGGCAGCCTTGTTTTTGCTGCCTTTGGGCACCACGAGCACGTCAGCGGCGGTCAGGTTTTGGTTCCAGCTGATGCCCACGTTGCCGCCGGAGTTTTGAATGGCATGCACGCGGCCATTCCAAAACATGCCCATGGGGGCTTCGCCCGAGGCCAGCAGCTGCTGCGACTGGGCGCCACCGGTCCACCACACGATTTGGCGCTTGATGGTGTCTAGCTTTTTAAAGGCACGGTCCAAGTCCAGCGGGTAGAGTTTGTCGGCGGCCACACCATCGGCCAACAAGGCCAACTCCAGCACACCGGGGGCGGACCATTTGTACAGCGTGCGTTTGCCGGGGTAGGTTTTGAGGTCAAACAAATGCGTCCACGATGCGGGTTGCGTGGTCTTGAATGTGTCTTTGTTGTAGCCCAGCACGAATGCGTAGTAGAAGCTACCTACTTGGTGCGTGTTGGAAAAGCGCGGGTCCAGGGTTTTTTTGGACACCACGTTGTAGTCAATGGGTTCGAGCAAGCCGTCTTTGGCGGCGCGGGCTGCAAAGTCGGCCTCTACGTCGACAACGTCCCACGCCACGTTGCCGCTCTCGACCATGGCTTTGAATTTCCCGTAGTCGGTGGGGCCGTCCATGACCACTTTGGTGCCACTGGCTGCGGTGAACGGGTCGGCCCAATGGGTTTTTTGGGCCTGCTGCGTTGTGCCGCCCCAGCTGGTAAAGACAATTTGGGACGCTTGCGCGCTGGCCAAGCCGGGGGCCAAAGCGCCTGCGAGGGTGAGCGCCAAAGCGCTACGCCGGGTGAGGGTGGTTAGATGCATGTCGTCTGTCTCCTAGTGTGGTGGTTGAAATTACAGGGTTGCGGCTATGCGGCTCTGGCGTCCGCTTTTTTGGGTTTGCGTGGGTTCTTTGGCATTCTTTTTAGGCACTTATTGCAGCGGCGAGAAGCTGGTGGGGCACAAAATTTTGCACTCCATTTCTTCAATCAGTGCTTGCAGCTTGGGTAAAAACGCCAGCCAATCGGGGTCGCGCAGCAGCGCTTTGCGGCGTTGGTCGCGGTCGTCTAAGCTGGTAAACCGCCAGAGGTGCACGATTTGGTTCAAGGGGCCAATGTCGCTGGTGAAGTAGGCAACCAACTCGCCCAGGTGCTTCTTTTGCAGCGCGATGCCCGTCTCCTGCACCAAGGCGAGGTAGGCGGGGGTGGCGCCCACGCGCAGGCGGTAGGTTCGCAATTCGTAAAACATGGGGCGGGCCTTTCGGTTGAACGTGAAATGGGTTGCATGCCAGGGGGCGCAGACGGGGCGTGCATGGCCGTTAGCGCATCACAAAGGGGTCGGCAATTGGGCTGTCGCTGGTGTTGATCCAGATCGACTTGGTGCGGGTGTAGTCGAGTAGCGATTCGGCCCCAGCCTCGCGGCCCAAACCGCTTTGGCCATAGCCGCCAAACGGCACCATGGGGGAGATCACCCGGTAGGTGTTGACCCACACCACGCCCGCCCGCACGCTGCGGGCCAAACGGTGGGCGCGCCCAATGTTGCGCGTAAAAATACCGCAGGCCAAGGCGTAGGGGCTGTCATTGGCCAGTTGCAGCGCGGTCTGGTCGTCGTCAAAACGCAGCACGCTGAGCACGGGGCCGAACAGCTCTTGTTCCACGCAGGGCAGCTGGGCGTGATCGCAGTCCAAAATGGTTGGCGCGTAGTAAAAGCCCTCAGATTGCCCCTCGGGAATGTGGCCTCCGGTGCGCAGCCGGGCACCGGCGGCCAGGCTGCTGGCGACCACGCGTTGAATGTGTTCGCGCTGGCGCAGGGTGGCCAAGGGCCCCATTTCGGTTGCCATTTTTTGCGGGTCGCCAATGGCAATGCGTTGCGCTTTGTGCACCAGCAAGTCCATGAAGGCCGCATGCACGCGGCTGTGCACCAGCAACCGGGAGCCGGCCACGCAGCTTTGCCCGCTGGCGGCAAAAATGCCGCTGACAACGGCGTTGGCTGCGCTTTCAAGGTCGGCATCTTCAAACACCAAAACAGGCGATTTGCCACCCAGCTCCAGCGATGTGCTGGCCAGGTTTTCAGCCGTGTTGCGCAAAATTTGGCTTGCAGTGGCGGGGCCGCCTGTGAAGGCTATTTTGGCAACCAAGGGGTGGCTAGACAGTGCCCGCCCGCAGGACGCGCCCAAGCCAGTCAAGATGTTGACCACACCGGGTGGAAAGCCCGCCTCGTGCACCAAGCGCGCAAACTCCAGCAGCGGCGCGGGGGCGTCTTCAGAGGCTTTGATGACCACGGTGCAACCAGCGGCAATGGCGGGGGCGAGTTTGACCGCAGTGAGGAACATTTGGGAGTTCCAAGGCACTATTGCGGCCACCACGCCAATGGGTTCGCGCCGGGTGAAGGCTTCCATATCGGTTTTGTCCAGCGGCAGGTAGGCGCCTTGGAGCTTGTCCGCCAAGCCTGCGAAGTAGCGGTAATACTGCGCGATGTACTGGATTTGGGCATGGGTTTCGCGGCGGATTTTTCCGGTGTCTGCGGTTTCTATCTCGGCCAAAATGTCCACATTGGCCAGCATTTTGTCTGCCAGTTGGTGTAGCAGCTGGCCGCGCTGGCCGGCGTGCAAGGTGCTCCATGGGGCAGCGGTGAGGGCGCGGTGCGCAGCTTGGACGGCGCGGTCCACATCCTCGGCACTGGCCATGGGCACCAAGGCCCAGGGTGCGCCGGTTGCGGGGTTGGTGCTTTCTTGGTAGTGCGTGGCGTCTGCAAACGCACCGTCAATGTAGTGTTGGAACTTGCGCATAAGGGAGGTGTCCTCGGGTGTCCTGGGGTGGCCGGGTGTGCTGTGGGTTGGTCGTGGTGCGTGCGTCTTGGGTCTGTGTCTTGGGTCTTTGGGTGCTGGGTTCTGGGTTCTGGGTTCTGGGTGGAGCGTGCTGGAACGTGCTGGAACGTGCTCTGCCTTAGCGGGCGAACGCGGGCATGACTTCTTCTATAAAGAGCGCAAGGCAACGCTGTTTTTTCTCAAAATCCATGTGGTTGTCCAGCCAAAGGCTGTATTGGTCGTAGCCCATGGCTTCGTACGTTTTCAGCCGCGCAATGACTTCGGCAGGCGTGCCAATGACCAAATTTTTGCGAATGTTCTCTGGCGCGCAGTGCGGCACGGCATCCAAGTCTTCTGGGCGCAGGGGCTCCATCTGCCCTTGGGAGATGGGGCGTTCGCGTTTGAACCACTTGTTGAAGTAGGCGTAAAAGGCTTGCAGGTCTTGCGTGCCTTGTGCGAGTTCGTCTTGCGTGTGCGCTACATAGGTGTGCATCAGCACCATGATCTGGGGGCGCGGCACTTCGGGATGGGCTTGGCAAGCGGCGTTAAAGCGCTGCATCAGGCTGGCGACTTCGCCATCGCCAGAGGCCAGCGGCGTGACCTGCACATTGCAGTGGTTGGCCACGGCGAAGTCGTGCGACATGGGGTCGCGTGCGGCAATCCACATAGGCGGGTGGGGCGTTTGCAGGGGCAAGGGCATGGGCGTGCTGCTGGGAAACGACCAATACTGGCCCGCGTGGGCATAGTCGCCCGCAAACAGTTTTTGCACCGCTGGCACCAGCTCGCGCATGCGCGCCCCGGCGTCCATGGCGTCAAGTCCGGGCATGATGCGCTCGTACTCGTACAGGTAAGCGCCGCGTGCAATGCCCAAGTCCAAGCGGCCATTGGAAAGCACATCGCACAAGCCCGCTTCGCCTGCGAGTTTGAGGGGGTGCCAAAACGGCGCAATCACCGTGCCGGTGCCCAGGCGGATGGTGTCGGTTTGTGCCGCCAGATAGGCCAAGTTGACGAAGGGGTTGGGCGACACGGTGTAGGCCATGGCGTGGTGTTCACCAATCCAAAACGTCTCGAAGCCGCCTTTTTCTGCCATCTTGACCAAGGTGGTTAATTCATCGAGCAGTTGCCGTTGTGCGGGTGTGTTGGCGTAGCTTTCTACATGGGCGAAGAGGGAGAATTTCATAAGGTTTCAGAGGTTCCGGCGGTGTGTGGCGTGGTGGGTGTAGCGTGCGTGTGGCTTGGCTGCGCAGGGGCCATCGCTGCGGGCGTTTGCAAAGGCAAAATGGTGCCGCTCAGGGCGTCTCCCACATAAATGCCCAGCATGTCTTCGCTGCGTTCACTGGCGTAACGTTGCAACATGGTGGCGGTAACGGGGGCGATGGGGCCGAACTGGTCCAGCGCCTGCAAGGGCAGGTATTGCAGCTCGGGTGTGGCGGGCGCTGCGGGTGCCCGGCCACGGTAAACCACACACGGGCCAAGGGCGTCTTCGTAGACCGAAAACACAAAGTCCAGCGTGGCATCCAGTCCTAGGCTTTCCAACGCGGGGTACAGGCCGCTGCGGGTTGCTGCGCTGTCCGCGCCAGGGGGCGTGCCCAGTCGGTTGGAGGTGGGCAGTGTCCAGTGGCCATCTTTGGCTTTGTGCATGGCAACGCCCTGGGGGGTTTCGACCAAGGCGCTCACGCGGGCGCTGTCTTTGGCAATGCTGTCTAGCGTAGAGGCGTCTTGGTAACCCACATACGCCCCCCGGCAATAGCCCAGCGGGCGACCGGCCTGGGTGGTGAATGCCAGCACCCTGCCAATCAAGACCGTATGGTCGCCCGCGTCCACCAAGGCGTGCGTGGCGCACTCAAAGGCGGCAAGGCAATCTGCCAACAGCGGCACTTGGTTTGGGCTGCGGTGCCACGCAATTTGCGCAAATTTGTCGGGCGCTTTGGAGGCAAACAGGCTGGAGGTTGCGCGTTGCTGCTCGCCCAGTATGTGGATGGCAAAGGTTTTGCTTTCCACAAACGTGTCGTGGCTGTGCGCACTTTTGGCCAAGCAGACCAAGAGCAAGGGCGGGTCTAGCGAGACCGAGGTGAATGAGTTGGCGGTAAACCCGCGGGCTTGGCCGCCAGCCTCCATGGTGGTTACCACGGTCACGCCGGTAGGGTAGCAACCCAAGGCGTCACGCAAAGCGCGGCTGTCAAAGGGGGGAGTGGAGAGGGTCATAGGCGCTTAAGGGGTGATGGTGGTGCCGGTGGCGGCAAGGCCAATAAATTGCATCAGCAGGGTGTTGACGCCCGCGGGGTCTACCAAGTTCATCATGTGCCGTTGTCCGTTGCACACTGCCAACTGCGAGTGCGCAACACATTGGTGCATGGCCTGCGACATGGCGGGGGTGGAGTTGGGGTCTTCAGCGCCGGTGGCAAACAGCGCAGGCATCGTGATCTCGGCCAGTCGGCTGCGGTGCACGGCATCCGAATGGGCAAACACTTGGTAGGCAGCGGCATACGCTGGGGTGTTGACCTCGCAAAGCCATTGGCGCGTTAAGCGGGCGGCTTCTTGCTGGTCCGCAGGCACGGGGTCGCCAAACCAACGGGCGATGGTGCCATCGAGGTTGTCCGACTGCCCCTGTGCAGCCAAGGCCACCGCACGGCTTTGCACCGAGGCTTTTTGCGCCTCAGAACGGCAAAAAACACTGTTGAGGGCGGCAACGCTGGCGCACTGCGCTGCGTAGTGAATGGCCATATCGAGTGCCACCAATGCCCCCATGGAGTGGCCCACAATGTGCGCACGCTGCACGCCCAAGTGCTTGAGCAGTTGGTGCAGTTGGCGCGTGTAATCGCCCAGCCCTAGGCCTAGGGGGTACTGCGGCAGGTCGCTGCCACCATGGCCTAGCATGTCATACACCACGACTTGGTAATGGGCTTGCAAAGCCTGCACCTGGGGCGCCCAAGCACGTTGGTTCATGCCCACGCCATGCACCAGAACTACGGGACTGCCGCCGCCACTTCCACTGCCATACTTGCTCCAAGCCGTGCCGTTGGGCGTTTTACCGCTGTCTACAGGAACAGGCATCTGCAAAGATGGCGATGAAGATGGTGATGACTGCGACCTAGAAGACGGCAAAGCAGGTGATGAAGGAGGAGGGTGGGGCAATGGCATCTGCTGCGCAGACCTGTCCAGTTCAGCGCTCATTGCTCGGCCAGGTCTTTGAGGTCTTGGTAGCGGTCGCCAATGCGGTGGTGCGGGCGTCCGCCAATCGAGGCACCCAAGGCCACCACGATTTCATCGGGCGCGGGTGCGTCCACAATGGAAAACTGCACGGTCAGGTAATGCGAGCGCATGCCCTCGTCGTGCTTGTGCATCAAGGGAATCGAGATCGGGCAGGCTGGCCCGCCGCGCACATTGGTGAATGCCAGGTAGCTTTTAGCCTTGACGGCGTTGCGGTACAAATTGCCAAATCGCAGGGTATGAATCAGCGCCGAAGCATGCTCCAACTCCCCGCCCGTGCCCACCACCGCTGCTTTGCCATAGCCCTCCACAGCGTCTCCCGAGCCTGCCATTTCCAAAATCAATTGGGTTAAGTCGCTGCCCAAGCCGGGCGCGAGGGCATGGATTTCGGGCTTGAGGTCTTCTACAAAACCACGCCCAAACCAAGGATTGGTCAGCACAGCTGCGGCACCAAATAAACGCAAGGGCTGGCCCGCTTGACGCCCTCCTTCAATGCGAATTTCTTCGGTATAGGTGACAAATTTTCGGACATTGGCAGATTGCATGGCGGGCCTTTGGTGCTGTAAGTTTGTATGAAAGTATTATGGTATACCAAAAAATAAGGGTGTATCCGTGCTTTCCCTTAAGGGTTTTCCTTAGGATGTCTGGGTTTTTTCTCGCTGCTTATCGTTATTAATCGCTATGTAGCGCTATATATTTCTATATATTGCAACTTCCCACAGGTGTATGCAAGCGAATGCAGGTGCGTGTACAAAGGGGCATACAGGCGATTCTTGAAGCAAAATCTTGCGTTTGCGGCTTGCGGGGCAAGCGCTTGTGCATATCGGTGAAAATGCGGGGGGAATATTTTTCATTGATTGTTTTTATGCATTACCTATCCACCCGCGCTGTGAACCATTCTGCCGCTGAGCGCAAGCGGTTTTGTGAGATTTTGCTAGAGGGTTTGGCCCCCGATGGCGGTTTGTATTTGCCTGAAAGCTATCCGCAAGTTAGCACGGCCATGTTGGACCAGTGGCGCCGTATTTACCACGAGCAAGGCTACGCGGCTTTGGCATTTGAAGTGTTTTCGCTGTACATCGACGACATTCCGGCTGCCGATTTGCGGGCCTTGTGCGAGAAAACTTATACGCCTGAGGTCTTTGGCACGGGCGAGATTGTGCCCCTGCGACGTTTGGAAGATGGCGTGTGGATCGAAGCGTTGTCCAACGGCCCTACGCTGGCGTTCAAAGACATGGCCATGCAGCTTTTGGGCAATTTGTTCGAGTATGAGTTGGCACGTCGGGGCGAAGAGATCAATATTTTTGGTGCCACCAGCGGTGACACGGGCAGCGCGGCGCAGTACGCCATGCGCGGCAAAAAAGGCGTGCGCGTGTTCATGACCAGCCCGCAGGGGCGCATGAGCCCGTTTCAGCAGGCGCAGATGTTCAGCTTGATGGACGCCAACATCATCAACATTGCGGTCAAAGGCGTGTTTGACGACTGCCAAGACCTGGTTAAAGCGGTTAGCAACGACTTGGAATTCAAGCGCCGCTACAAAATCGGCACGGTGAACTCCATTAACTGGGCGCGTTTGCTAGCCCAGGTGGTGTACTACTTTGCGGGCTATTTCCAAGCCACAGAAAAATATGCCGCAGCCAGCGGGCAGGGCGCCCATGGCGCAGGGCTTGGCGCTTCGGATGCCCCGCAAAAGGTGTCGTTCAGCGTGCCGAGTGGCAATTTTGGCAACGTCTGCGCCGGCCATGTGGCCCGCATGATGGGCTTGCCGATTGAAAAACTGGTGGTTGCCACGAACGAAAACGACGTGCTCGACGAATTCTTCCGCACCGGTATCTACCGTGTTCGGGGCACTGCCGATACGCATGAAACCTCCAGCCCGTCGATGGACATCTCCAAGGCCAGCAACTTTGAGCGCTTTGTATTCGATTTGCTAGGCCGCGATGGCGGGACCACACGCGCCTTGTTTGCCGACGCAATTTCCCAAACAGGCCATTTCGACCTCAGTGGCCATGCGCTCTTTGCCCAAGCCCGCAGCCAGTACGGGTTTGCCAGCGGCAAAAGCACCCATGCCAACCGCTTGGACACGATGCGCGGCGTGTGGCAGCGCCACGGTGTGATGCTGGACCCGCATACCGCAGACGGCCTCAAAGTCGCACTCGAACACATGACCCCCGGCGTACCCATGGTGGTGCTAGAAACCGCGTTGCCGATCAAGTTCGCTGCCACCATCGAAGAGGCTTTAGGCCACCGGCCTGAGTGCCCTGCGCATTTGCAGGGAATGGAAGCCCTGCCGAAGCGCGTCTTGGAAATGGATGCCGATGTACAGGCCGTCAAGGCGCTGATTCGCCAGGTTTGTGACGCGCAATAAGCGCATCCAAACCCCAATCCCAAGCCAAACCGAAGCCCCCTGAAAGCCAAACCGAGATGCGATTTTGTTTATGACAAGCCCACAGCGAGCCCCGCTCAAGCCTTTTTCGGAGGCTTTGGCCCAGTTGTTGGCGCTGGCCACGCCCTTGGCACAACAAGAGGCACTTGCCACTTTAGAGGCCGATGGCCGGGTCTTGGCGCAAGACATTCGCTCGGATTTGCAGGTGCCACCGCAAGACAACAGCGCCATGGATGGCTATGCCGTGCGCTGCGGCGATGTGGTGGCGGCCAACACCGTGTTGCCCGTGTCGCAACGCATCGCAGCCGGTGACGCGGCCCACAACCTAGCGCCGCACAGCGTGGCCCGTATTTTTACGGGTGCCTCGGTGCCCAGCGGAGCGGATGCGATTGTGATGCAAGAAGACTGCACGCTAGACGCTGCTGCCGACCCCCTTACCAACACGCCCGCGCAACTGCGCATTCACAGCATCCCCCAGCCCGGGCAGTGGATTCGCCGTGCGGGCGAAGACGTTGCCAAAGGCGACTTGGTGCTGGCTGCGGGCTGCCGTTTAGGCCCTGCGGAGCTAGGGTTGGCGGCCAGCGTGGGCATGGCGAGTTTGCAGGTGGTGCGCCGCCCACGGGTGGCTTTGTTTTCCACCGGAGATGAGCTGGTCATGCCCGGTAGCGTACCGGCAAGCGCGATGCCCCCAGGGGCCATTTACAACTCCAACCGCTTCTTCCTTAGCGCCATGCTGCGCCGCTTGGGCTGCACGGTGAGCGACTTGGGCATTGTTCCCGACCAGCGCGGTGCCACGATTGAAGCTTTGCGCACCGCAGCCCAATCGCATGACCTGATTTTGACCAGCGGTGGCGTGTCCGTCGGGGAAGAAGACCACATCAAACCGGCTGTGCAGGCCTTAGGTCAGTTGGACCTGTGGCAAATTGCGATCAAGCCGGGCAAACCCTTTGCCTATGGCCGGGTAGGGCAGGCCCATTTCATGGGTTTGCCAGGCAACCCCGTCTCCAGTTTTGTCACATTTTTATTGCTGGTACGGCCTTTTTTGCTGCGCTTGCAAGGCGTGGCCAATGTGGTGGTACAGCCCACCTTGTTACGCGCCGATTTCGATTGGCCCCGCGCCGACAAGCGCCAAGAATTTCTGCGCGTGCGGCGCAATGCGCAGGGCGGTTTAGACCTGTTTCCCAACCAAAGCTCTGGCGTGCTGACCTCGGCAGTGTGGGCCGACGGTTTGGTGGACACGCCCGCGGGCTGCCCCATCGTGCGCGGTGAAATGGTGCGCTTTATCGCTTTGCAGGAGTTACTGGCATGAAATTGCAGCTCAAATACTTTGCCTCAGTGCGCGAAACCATTGGCTTGGCGCACGAGGCCTACGAAACCCAAGCAAACACGGTAGCGGCTCTGCGCGCAGAGCTGTGCACACGCAGCACCTTGTACGCACAGGGCTTGGCCCCAGAGCGCAGCCTGCGCATGGCCGTGGACCAGCGCATGGTCGATGAAACCACCCCCTTACACGAAGGGGCTGAAGTCGCCTTTTTCCCGCCGGTTACCGGAGGCTAGAACCATGCCCCCATCCCCACAGCACAGGCCTAGGGTGCGCATTCAGATGGAAGACTTTGACCTCACGCAAGAGGTGGAAAATTTGCGCGCACACGACCCCAGC
>JBIPME010000231.1:0-4116 GCA_044369275.1 Rhodoferax sp. | reverse complement strand
TCCATGACCTGCTCAAACTCATGGTCGGTCGCAATGGAAGCGATCTGTTTATTACCGCTGATTTCCCCCCGGCCATCAAAGTCGATGGAAAAGTGACCAAAGTCTCCTCCCAGCCCTTGAGTCCAGGGCATACCTTGGCTTTGGCACGGGCCATCATGAATGACCGACAAGTTGCAGATTTTGAACGCAGCAAAGAAGGCAACTTTGCCATTTCACCCCACGGCATAGGGCGCTTTCGGGTCAATATCTTTCTACAGCAAGGCCATGTCGGCATGGTTTTGCGTGTTATCGCGGCCAAACTCCCCACCATTGACGGACTTGGCATGCCCAGCGTACTCAAGGACATTGTGCTGGCCAAGCGCGGCTTGTGCATCTTGGTTGGGGCCACGGGCTCCGGCAAATCCACCACCTTGGCCGCCATGGTGGACTGGCGCAATGAAAAGTCGTGGGGGCACATTGTGACGGTAGAAGACCCCATCGAGTACGTTCACCCACACAAAAACTGCGTAGTTACCCAACGCGAGGTCGGGCTGGATACGCAAAGCTGGGAAGCGGCACTGAAAAACACCTTGCGCCAAGCGCCTGATGTGATTTTGATGGGTGAAATCCGTGACCGCGAAACCATGGAGCATGCCGTCGCTTTTTCTGAAACAGGCCACCTCTGTTTGGCAACTTTGCATGCCAACAGCACCAACCAGGCCTTGGACCGCATCATCAACTTCTTCCCAGAAGAGCGGCGCAGCCAATTGTTGATGGATTTGTCGCTCAACCTCAAGGCCTTGGTTTCTCAACGCTTGATCGCCAACCAAGACGGCAAAGGGCGCGTTGCGGCTGTCGAAATTTTGCTCAACAGCCCCTTGATTTCCGATTTAATCTTCAAAGGTGCGGTGGCGGAAGTCAAAGAAATTATGAAAAAAAGCCGCAATCTCGGCATGCAAACTTTTGACCAAGCCCTGTTTGACTTGTACGAAGCCAACAGCATCAGCTACGAAGACGCGCTGCGCAACGCCGATTCCGTGAACGATTTGCGCTTACAGATTAAGCTGCAAAGCCAGCGCAGCAAATCGAATAGCTTTGGCGCCGGAACCGAAAATCTTTCCATCATCTAAACACTATGCCCAGCATCAACGCAAAATCCTACACCCCCGCACCGCCCCACTCTGTCGCTTTTATAGGCTTAGGCGTCATGGGCTACCCCATGGCCGGGCACCTTGCGCAGGCCGGCCACCGGGTCACGGTCTACAACCGCAGCACAGAAAAAGCACTTGCGTGGTGCGCTGAATTTGCATCCATCCCAAGCACACTCGGCCCCCACGCCCATGCGCCCACACCCAAGGAAGCTGCGGCGCAGGCAGATGTCGTGTTTTGCTGTGTTGGCAACGATGACGATTTGCGCAGCGTGGTGCTAGGCCCGCAAGGGGCATTTGCAGGCATGCGCCCTGGCAGCGTCTTGGTGGACCACACCACCGCCTCTGCCGAGGTTGCCCGCACCCTGCACGGGCTTGCAAGCACGGCGGGCTTGGCTTTTGTAGATGCGCCCGTGTCTGGCGGCCAGGCAGGCGCGCAAAATGGATTGCTGACTGTAATGTGCGGCGGCGATAGCGCAGCCTTTGAGCGCATACACGCAATTGCGTCGGCCTACGCCCGCGCCATCACCCTGCTGGGGAACAGTGGCAGCGGCCAGCTGGCCAAAATGGTCAATCAAATCTGCATTGCGGGCCTTTTGCAAGGGCTGTCAGAAGCGGTGGCATTTGGGCAGCGCGCTGGCCTGGACATGGCACAGGTCCTAGACGTGATTGGCAAAGGTGCTGCGCAAAGTTGGCAAATGGACAACCGAGGTAAAACCATGGTTGCCAATGAATTCAATTTCGGTTTTGCCGTGGATTGGATGCGCAAAGACTTAGGCTTGGTCCTAGATGAGGCAAAACAAAACGGCGCCCGCCTGCCCGTCACCGCCTTGGTAGACCAGTTCTATGCCGACCTACAGGCGCTGGGTGGCAACCGCTGGGACACCTCCAGCTTGGTCAAACGCCTGCGCTAAACACGCAAGCCTTTTCCTGCGGCGCAGAACATGCTTTTGCGCCCTTTTGTCTGCACGCACTTCTCTGTACACACTTCGCTGCACGCGAAAACTGCGCCACGCAGCAGAGAAGTTATGTCAGAGAAGTCATGTCAGACAAGTTGTTTTACCTGGGTTAACGGTCTGATGTGCTCGGCACCGACTGCTTTGAGGGTGGCACCATGCGTACGAGCTCTTCTTCACTGATGATTTCGAACATGCGCACAACCCGTTGCACGCCTGGCGTGGTGCGCAGCACTTCAGTGGCACGGTCCGCCTCGCGCTGCGTCACCCGGGCCATCACATACAAAACCCCATGCTCCGTTGTGATCTTAAAAGCATTGGCGGTTAAGTCTTTGGCGTCCACCAGATTGGCTTTAGCGCGGCTGGTCACCAAGGTATCCGACGTGCGCTGCGTGAAGGTGGACTTACCCATTACGGCCAGCTCGTTGACGGTGCTGCGAACATTTTCAACGCCGGCCACAATTTTTTCGACCAATTGCTTGTCTTGCGCTGTAGGCACCTCGCCGGTCAACAACACTTGTCGGTTGTAACTGGTTACGTTGACATGCACACGCTCACCCAAGTTCTCACGTATGCGGTTGTTTGCCTTGAGTTCAATGCCATTGTCTTCAACCACCGTCCCCGAAGTGCGGCGGTCGGTTGCCAACATGGCCCCGCCAGTCATCGCCCCACCCAAAATCAAGGGCACGCAAGCACTGAGGGCCAATAAACCGCCAGACAAAACCAAACTGCGCGTGAGGGTACGTAATTTCATGGTGCAGGCTCCTGGTCGCCGAGTAGCTGTGCATCAATGGCATCGCAAATGCAATGCAAGGCCAAAATGTGCACTTCTTGTACGCGGGCGGTGCGCTCGTGCGGCACGCAAATATGCACGTCCGTATCTTTGAGCGCCGCATTCATTTTTCCGCCGCCTCGCCCCGTCAAACCAATCACGACCATCTCGCGTGCATGGGCGGCTTCAATCGCGGCCAGCACATTGGCAGAATTGCCACTCGTAGAGATGGCCAACAACACGTCGCCGGGCTGCCCCAAAGCACGCACTTGCCTGGAAAAAATCACATTAAAGTCGTAGTCGTTGGCGATGGCCGTGATGATGGACGTGTCCGTGGTCAAAGCGATGGCGGCCAATTCGGGGCGCTCGCGCTCAAAACGCCCCACAAACTCAGCCGAGAAATGCTGTGCATCGGCAGCAGACCCACCGTTGCCGCAAGCCAAGACCTTGCCACCACTGGTCAGGCTGGCAATGATGGCCTGTACCGCCGCCGCAATGGGCTTACTTAAAACTTCCGCAGCTTGGTATTTCAAATCTGCGCTATCGATAAAGTGTTGGTGTATTCGTTGTTCAAGCATGCGCCAATGATACTAGGACACTGAATGCGCAACGATTGAACGTATGCACGATGAGGGTATGCAAAACCCATGGCGCGCCCGATGAAGGCCACCCTTAAGGCGCATCGAATGCCCCCTTGAGCCACTGCACGCTGCCCAGCTCTAAGACCAGCACATCGAAGCGGCAAGGCGGAAACCGCTGGTAATTGCGCAAAAAATGGCGTGCTGCAAACACAATTCTTTGCTGCTTGCGCAAACCCACACTCGCTGCAGCGCCCCCATGCGCCACTGACGCACGCTTGCGAACCTCGACAAACACATGGGTTCCGTCCTTCTCACGCATAATTAAATCTATTTCACCCCCACCGCGCCCCGGGGTCTTGTAATTGCGCTCCAGCAATTGCAGGCCTTGCCGTTGCAAATAAAGCAAGGCATCGCGTTCAGCCGCATCACCCACCTGCTTAGTGGTGCGTGGGTGTGTACTTTCTGATGTTAGGAATCCCATTGTGAGTGCCTCTTTTTCCTCCGCTTTGCATGCCGCGCACGAGGCTGCATCTGGACAACATTATCCGCAAAGCGCACTCTACATCGTAGCCACCCCGATTGGTAATCTGGCCGACATTTCGCTACGCGCATTGCACGTACTCAGCCTGGTCGACACCGTCGCTTGCGAAGACACCCGCCACACCCAGCAATTACTGCGG
>JBIPME010000010.1:0-11756 GCA_044369275.1 Rhodoferax sp. | reverse complement strand
TTCTCCGGCATGATCCGAGAAGACAGAACCTCAGGCCCCAATCCGTTCCGTGAAGTTTGGAACATGACCAAGTCCAAAAACAACGGCAATGGCTGGTTGGTTGCCGGGGTGCAAGCGCTGCAATAAAGCTTGCCATAAGGCTTGTGCGCACCCAGTCTATTTTGATTAAGCCTACTTCAGCCCTTTCCCATTTGACAATGGGATAAGCAGAATGCAGTAAGCAGAACGCAATAAGCACAATGGCATAAGAAGGGCAGGGCGCGGCAAGGGACTTTTGCTTTCGGTGAATAATAGGGGCTATGAATAAATCGGCCCCTTTTTCACTTTTGGAAAGCTTCTTCCAATCCTTCAACTTCAGCCCTGAACCCCCTGTGTGGGCC
Organism: Rhodoferax sp.; assembly: GCA_044369275.1. Taxonomy (GTDB): domain Bacteria; phylum Pseudomonadota; class Gammaproteobacteria; order Burkholderiales; family Burkholderiaceae_C; genus Allorhodoferax. Next base: position 11,376 of record JBIPME010000010.1, on the reverse strand, counting down.
GTGCAAGAGGGGCAACGCCGCATCGTTTTGCTGCTCAACCACGTGCTCATGCAAGAGCCGCAGGCCATGGAGCGTTTGGTTCGCCAAAAGGGCAATACGGTGTTGGTCCAATGGCGCAATTTCACTTTCAAAATCGCCATTACCCCCGCAGGACTGTTCAGTTTGGCGGGTGCGCAAGACATAGCACCCGCTGATTTAACGCTGGTGGTTACCGAAGAGTCCCCTCTGCGCTTGCTTCAAACCTTGGCGCGCCGCGAAAAGCCTGCCATTCGCATTGCGGGTGATGTGCAATTGGCCGCCGAAATCAATTGGCTGGCCGACCATGTGCGCTGGGACGTGGAGGAAGATTTATCACGCATCGTAGGCGATGCCGCCGCACACAGCGCAGTGCAGCTTGCGAAAAGTGCGGCCCAGGTGCTAGAGCGCTTTGTAGCGCAGCGCGCACCCCAAAGCCCTGCGCCGGATACTGCTGCATGAGTCGTATCTTTCGCGGCGGCTTTATCCTGTGGGTCATAGTGCGCTATGGCTTGGATGTTTTGGTTCTAAGCGGTTTTGAAAAACCCTCTGTGCGTTGGTTGGCGCGTGTGCTAACGCTGGGGCGCAGGTTCCATGCCCCAAGGGGGCAAAGGCTGCGCGAGGCCTTGGAGTGCTTAGGCCCCATTTTTGTGAAGCTGGGCCAGGTGCTCTCCACCCGGCGTGATTTGCTGCCTTTGGATATTGCCGATGAGCTTGCCAAGCTGCAAGACCGGGTACCTGCTTTCCCCTCTGAGATTGCCGTCGCCACCATAGAGCGGGCACTGGGCAAGCCCTTGGCATCCCTGTTTGTCTCTTTTGAACAGACGCCGGTGGCCAGCGCATCGATTGCCCAAGTGCACTTTGCTGTATTGCGCGACCGCCATGGCGTAGAACAAGAGGTGGCGGTCAAAGTGTTGCGCCCCGGTATGCGCAAGGCCATCGATAAAGATTTGCGTCTCATGCGCATGCTGGCCGGTTGGGTAGAGCGCTTCTCGCAAGATGGAAAGCGGCTCAAGCCCCGCGAAGTGGTTGCCGAGTTCGACAAGTATTTGCACGATGAACTCGACCTGGTGAAAGAGGCCTCGAGTGCTAGCCAATTGCGCAGCAATATGCAGGGTTTGGACTTGGTGCTGATCCCTGAAATGTTCTGGGATTACTGCACCACCGAGGTGCTGGTCATGCAGCGCATGCACGGCGTGCCGATTAGCCAAATCGAGCGCTTGCGCGCAGCCGGGGTGGACCTGTCCAAGCTCGCACGCGATGGCGTAACCTTGTTTTTCACCCAAGTGTTCAGAGACGGTTTTTTCCACGCTGACATGCATCCAGGCAATATTCAAGTGAGTTTGGAGCCCGCTACGTTCGGGCGCTATATCTCATTGGATTTCGGTATTGTGGGCAGCCTGACCGAAGTCGACAAAGCCTATTTGGCGCAGAATTTCGCCGCTTTTTTCCGCCGCAATTACAAACGCGTAGCGGAGCTGCACATTGAGTCGGGCTGGGTGCCCGCGACAACCAAAGTCGACGAGTTAGAGGCTGCGGTACGCGCTGTGTGTGAACCTTATTTTGACCGGCCTTTGAAAGAAATCTCTCTGGGCTTGGTGCTCATGCGGCTGTTCCAAACTTCACGCCGCTTCAACGTTGAGATTCAACCGCAACTGGTTCTGCTGCAAAAAACATTGCTCAACATTGAAGGCTTAGGCCGTGAGCTGGACCCAGATTTGGATTTGTGGGCGACTGCCAAACCCTTTTTAGAAAAGTGGATGATCACGCAAATGGGGCCTCAGAGATTTTTGCGGAAAATGCGCGACTATGCACCGCGTTACGCCAAAATTTTGCCCGAACTGCCTTTTTTGGCACAGCAATTTTTTCAACAAAACACGGCTGCTTCGAATTTGCTCCTGCAACAATTGCTACAAGAGCAAAAGCGCACGAATCGACTTTTGCAAGTTTTGCTCCCCCTTGCCGTTGGCTTTGTTGCCGGTATGCTGGTCGTGCAAATCGTGTTGCGCTCTCCATCGTTTTAAAACCTGCACCCTATAATCAAAGGCTTTGCAACCTGTACGCTGAGAAATTACCAATATGCCTATTTATGCCTATAAATGCGAATCATGCGGATTTGCCAAAGACGTATTGCAAAAAATTTCTGACGCACCACTGTCAGAATGCCCGACTTGTGGCGCGGCCACTTTCACCAAACAACTTACCGCTGCCGGATTTCAGCTAAAAGGCTCTGGCTGGTACGTAACCGACTTTAAAGGGGGTGGCGCAGCGCCCGCAGCCAACAAAGACGGCGATAAAAAAGAGGGTGACAACAAAGAGGGCGATAAACCGGCCGGCGATAAGGCAGCGGCACCCACTTCAGCACCTGCAACCAGCGACACCACAGCCGCCGCCACGCCTGCAAGCCCTTCTGTAAGTGCAAGCACAACGACTGCTGCGACAGCTTCTTAATTTTTACCAATCCTTGTTTTAACCAACTCTTGGGAGCGCGCTTGTCTTACAAAAAATATTTACTCACGGGCCTGATGGTTTGGCTGCCATTGGCCATTACCACTTGGGTGATCTTGTGGTTGGTAGGTGTGTTGGATTCCATTTTGGGCGGACTGCTCAATGGCTTTGCGGTGTTCAACCAAGCGGGCCTGAACGATTGGATCGTGCAGATGCGCCGCATTCCAGGCTTGGGCGTGGTGTTGGTGGTGACGCTTTTGATGATAACGGGCGCCTTGGTTTCCAATGTGGCGGGCCGCTGGTGGATCAAGCAAATGGACCGACTCTTTACCAACATACCCTTCGTAAAGTCCATCTACAACAGCGTGAGAAAAGTATCAGACACTTTGTTTTCAACCAATGGCAATGCTTTTCGCACCGCCTTGCTGATTCAGTACCCCCGACCTGGAACTTGGACCATTGCCTTTCAAACGGGCGTGCCCAGTGGCGAAGTGGCTTCGTATTTGGGACCAGACTACATCAGCGTATATGTTCCCACCACGCCCAATCCCACCAGTGGTTTCTTTCTCATGCTGCCCAAGGCCGATGTGAAAGAACTGCAAATGAGCGTTGATGAAGCATTGACCTACATTATTTCCATGGGTGCAGTTGCGCCAGGCGCGCGCCCAGCGCCTGGTGCTACCACCCCATAATCTCTCCCCACCACCACCTCTCATAACTACTCCAACTCACTGCCACTTTGTGGTGTATTGAAAGCAATCTATGGCTATGCGTTCTCATTATTGTGGTCTTGTGACCGAAGCTCTTCTGGGCGAAACTGTAACCCTGTGCGGATGGGTTAACCGCCGCCGGGACCACGGTGGTGTTATTTTTGTGGATGTCCGTGACCGTGAAGGTTATGTGCAAGTGGTCTGCGACCCCGATTTGCCAGCCATGTTCAAAGTGGCCGAAGAAATCCGCAATGAGTTTTGCATTCAAATTAAAGGCTTGGTGCGTGCACGTCCGCAGGGCACCAGCAATGACAATCTCAAAAGCGGAAAGATTGAAGTCTTGTGCCAAGAGTTAACGGTGCTCAACCCTTCTGTGACACCGCCTTTCCAAATTGACGACGAAAACCTTTCTGAAACCACCCGCCTTACGCACCGGGTATTGGATTTGCGCCGTCCGTATATGCAAAACAATCTCATGTTGCGCTACCGTGTCTCCATGGAGGTGCGTAAATTTTTAGATGCCCATGGTTTCGTGGACATTGAAACCCCCATGCTAACCAAGAGCACCCCCGAGGGCGCACGCGACTATTTGGTTCCAAGCCGCGTGCACGACGGACAGTTTTTTGCACTGCCCCAGTCGCCCCAGTTGTTCAAACAGTTGCTCATGGTGGCAGGCTTTGACCGCTACTACCAAATTACCAAGTGCTTTCGCGATGAAGATTTGCGCGCAGACCGCCAACCGGAATTTACCCAAGTCGATATCGAAACCTCTTTTTTAACCGAGGACGAGATTCGCAGCATGTTCCAAGAGATGATCACCACGGTGTTTAAAAACGCCATTGGGGTGGACTTGGGAGAGTTCCCTGTTATGACTTACCGAGACGCCATGTTCTTTTATGGCTCCGACAAGCCCGATTTGCGGGTTCCCATGCAGTTCACGGAACTCACCGAGGTCATGGCCGATGTGGACTTTAAAGTGTTCAGTGCAGCCGCCACCATGAAAGGTGGCCGCGTGGTCGCCTTGCGTGTGCCGGGCGGTGCACGTGAAGTGGGTGGGGTGAGTCGCAGTGAAATTGATGCGTACACCGAGTTCGTTAAGATTTACGGCGCCAAAGGACTGGCTTACATCAAAGTCAACGACCTCGCAAAAGGCCGCGATGGCTTGCAAAGCCCTATTGTTAAAAACATCCATGACGCAGCCCTGCAAGAGGTGCTCAGCCGCACAGGTGCCCAAGATGGCGATTTGATTTTCTTTGGTGCGGACAAAGAAAAAATTGTCAACGATGCCATCGGTGCTTTGCGTATCAAAATTGGCCACAGCGAATTCGGCAAGAAAAACCAGCTCTTCATTGCGGGCTGGCGTCCTCTGTGGGTCACCGATTTCCCCATGTTTGAATTCGATGAAGAAAATCAGCGTTACACCGCAGTGCACCACCCCTTCACAGCCCCCAAACCAGGCCATGAAGACTGGATGGTGAGTGCGCCCGAGAAGTGCATCTCCCAGGGCTATGACATGGTTCTCAATGGTTGGGAAATGGGCGGGGGCTCCGTGCGTATCCACCGCGCCGATGTGCAGCAAAAAGTGTTTGATGCGCTGCGCATTACACCCGAAGAGGCCAGCCTCAAATTTGGTTTCTTGCTGGATGCATTGCAATACGGCGCACCGCCGCACGGTGGCTTGGCCTTTGGTTTGGACCGCATCGTCACGCTGATGACGGGTGCCGAGTCCATTCGCGACGTGATTGCTTTCCCCAAGACCCAACGTGCCCAGTGTTTGCTAACCCAAGCGCCTAGTGCGGTAGATGAAAAGCAATTGCGCGAATTGCATATTCGCTTACGTAACACGGATTTGGCTAAATCTGCTTAACAGACATTGTTTGTAAGGGCTATGCTGCACAATGAAAAGGCGCTCGGTGAGTGCCTTTTTTTTCGTGCTACTCTTTTCCTTGTTGATTTTCCTTGCCGATTTTTTCGTCTGGCCTCGCTGCACCCGCCCATAAAAACACTTAATTTCCTTATTTTTTCAACCACCTCCATTGATGACCCCGTTACGCATCGTCACCTACAACATTCACAAAGGGGTGCAGGGTTTTGGCCCGCGCAAAAGGCTGGAAATACACAATCTAGGCCATGCGGTGGAGCAGTTTGATGCGGACATTGTTTGCTTACAAGAAGTGCGCAAGGTTCACCGCAAAGAGGCCGCGCATTTTGCGCATTGGCCGCAACAAGCGCAGGCAGATTTTTTGGCCCCTGCGGGGTACGAAGCCGTCTACCGAACCAATGCCTATACCCGGCACGGGGAGCACGGCAATGCGCTCTTGTCGCGCTGGCCTGTGCTGTCGCAGCAGCACGAGGACATCTCCGACCATCGGTTTGAGCAGCGTGGCTTGTTGCATGTGCAAGTCCAAGCGCATGGGCAGTTTTTGCATGTCATTGTGCTGCACTTGGGCCTGATTCGTGCAAGCAGACTGCGCCAATTGCAAAAATTACGGGCTTTTATCCAGCGCGAAGTGCCTGAGAATGCGCCCTTGGTGGTGGCGGGGGACTTTAACGACTGGGGGCCTATGGTGTCACGCCCCTTGGCTGAGTTGGGCTTGCAAATGCAAAGCGAAAAAAGAACGCCCACCTTTCCCTCGCGCCTACCTTTAGTGCAATTGGACCATGTCTATGCCCGTGGGCTGCGCATGGTAGAGCAGCAGGTTCCAAGAGGGAACATCTGGGGCCGGATGTCAGACCATTTGCCTTTAATCGTCGATTTTGAGCTTTCTTCTTAAACGGAGGCTACTTTGCAAGTGCTGTATGCGAACCACCGTGTTGAGCTTTTAGAGGGCGGAACGCAGTATTTCCCCGCCTTGGTGCAAGCCATGCAGCAAAGTCAGCAAGAGATACGGTTGGAGACCTATATTTTTGAGTTCGATGTCGCTGGCAAACAGGTTGCAGCGGCCTTAGAGTCTGCCGCCCAACGCGGAGTGAGCGTGTCGCTCGTTATGGATGGCATTGGCACCCCCGTGGTGCCGCAAGAATGGCAGCAACGCTGGAACGCTGCGGGTGTAGAGTGGCAACGCTTTTCCCCACTGGGCACCTTAGGCCTGCTAATGCCTTCGAGCTGGCGGCGCATGCACCGCAAACTGTGCGTGGTAGACGCTAAAGTGGCTTTTTGCGGCGGGATCAATATTTTGGATGACTTTTATGACCCCAGTTTCGGGGTCTTGGACCTTGCCCGGTTTGATTTTGCAGTTCAAGTCTGGGGCCCGCTGGTGCAAGACGTGCACCAAACCATGGGGCAGTTTTGGCGCAGACTCCAGGCTACGCGCCAACTCGAGAAGGGCCAGTTTCGTGCTGCCCATCGCGCTATGCAAAAAGACAGCGCGTTGCCCAATGCCTTGGCCCAAGCGCCGATTTTGCTGGAGCCTTTAGAGGGCAAAACTGCTGGAGTTTCTGCCAAATTTGTGGTGCGTGACAACGTGGCACACCGCAACCGCATTGAACAGACCTACCGACACGCCCTGGCGCATGCCCGCAAAGAGGTGCTGATTGCGAATGCCTATTTCTTGCCCGGTAGAAAATTGCGCCGTGCACTGGTGCATGCCGCCAAGCGCGGCGTGCGCGTGCGCTTGTTGTTACAGGGGCGGTATGAATACTTTATGCAGTACCACGCCGTCAAACCCGTCTACAACGCCTTGCTCGCGGCGGGGGTGGAAATCTACGAATACGAAGCTGGTTTTTTGCATGCCAAAGTGGCCGTGATCGATAGTTTTTGGGCCACGGTGGGCTCTAGCAACTTGGACCCTTTGAGTCTACTGTTGGCCCGCGAAGCCAACGTGGTGGTGCAAAACGCGGCCTTCGCCCAAGGCCTGCAAGCGCGGCTCGAAACGGCCATCGTGCAACACTGCAAACCCATTCGCCAAGACGATGGCCAAAGGCGCTCATTGCTGCAAAAAACCTTGGACCACCTGGCCTACTGGCTATTGCGTTTGAGTCTATTGCTCACAGGCTTTCGGTATTGATCTATAAATCAGGCGGGTATGAAGCTGTTTTTCTGCGTTGGTCTGCCCCGTTTTCCGCGTTGGCCTAGGGGCGTGTAACCCTGTTAACATGCCCCTTCTGATTATGTAGACGCAAAGTCCTATGACAACCACTGATGACACAATGGGGATCCCCGTTTCTGTAAAAATCCGCGAACGCATTGTCGCTTCACGCGCACGATTCAATGCCAATGACAACATTTCTCAATTCATAGAGCCTGGCGAATTGGAGTCTTTGTTGGATGAGGTCGAGGAGAAAATGCAAGACGTCTTGCACAGCATGGTGATCGACACCGAGCACGACCACAATACGGGCAACACTGCGCGCAGAGTGGCCAAAATGTACCTCAACGAAGTCTTTCGTGGCCGCTACGTCAAGCCCCCCGTCATCACCGAATTCCCCAACGCAGAGCACCTCAATGAACTCATGATTGTGGGCCCCATTACGGTGCGCAGCGCATGCAGCCACCATTTTTGCCCTGTGATGGGCCAAATTTGGATCGGCGTGATGCCCAACGAACATACCAATGTGATCGGTTTGTCCAAATATGCCCGTTTAGCCGATTGGATTATGGGCAGGCCGCAAATTCAAGAAGAGGCTGTCGTGCAGTTGGCCGATTTGATTCAAGAAAAAACCCAGCCCGATGGCTTGGCCATCGTCATGGAGGCCAGCCACTTCTGCATGTCTTGGCGCGGTGTGAAAGACATGGACAGCAAAATGATCAACTCCGTCATGCGCGGCGTATTTTTAAAAGACCCTAACCTGCGGCGCGAATTTTTGTCATTGATTCCACGGAAAGGCTAATCCTATGTTGGTACGTTTACTCTATGCGAGCCGGGCCTTGGATCCGACCAAAAATGCCATTGATGACATCTTGAACCAATCGCGCCAGTACAACCCTGGCAGTGGAATTACGGGGATCTTGTGCTACGGCGGCGGTATTTTTTTGCAAGCCATAGAGGGCGGACGCATGGCGGTCAGCGAGCTCTATGGCCACATTCAAAAAGATACGCGGCACAAAGACGTGGTGCTGCTGCACTATGAAGAAATTTCCGAACGGCGTTTTGGCGGTTGGACCATGGGGCAGGTCAACATGTCCAAAATCAACACCAACATCTTGCTGAAATACGCAGAAAAACCCGAACTCGATCCTTATTCGGTGTCTGGAAAGGTCTCTTTGGCCTTGCTCGAGGAATTGATGGCGACAGCTTCTATCGTCGGTCGCGCTTAAGTCTCCTATGCCGACGGGTGTGTTGGCGCTGGTCATATTGGCTGGCCTTATCCACGCTTGTTGGAACATAGCGGCCAAACAAGCCGGCGGCGATTACCGATTCGCTTTTTTCACGGCCTGTGTACTCATGGTGGTTTGGGCGCCTGTGGGGGTGGGCGTTGGCTGGAAGCAAATTCCCCAATGGGGATGGCTGCAATGGTGCTTCCTGCTGGCCAGCGCTGTGGTTCACGTACTTTACTACGTCGTTTTGCTGCGGGGCTACCGTCTGGCAGACCTCACCGTGGTGTACCCCTTGGCGCGTGGTTTTGGCCCCTTGCTGTCCTCTTTGGTGGCCATTGTTTTTTGGGGGGAGGCCTATAGCCTTTGGAGTTTGACGGGGCTACTGTGTGTTGTCGCTGGAATTTTTATGATTGCGGGAGGCGTTCGCCTTTTCTCTAAAAAAACAGTTGGGCCATCCTCCAAATTACCCCCGGAGCAAAGCGCTGATCCAAGCGCCGTTCCCATTGCAGGCCGTATGGGCAAAGGCATTTTTTATGGCTGTTGCACGGGTTTTTTCATTGCCAGCTACACCCTGATCGATGGCTATGCCGTCAAAAAACTGCACATGTCCCCCCTCTTGCTGGACTATTGGGGCAACCTCATCCGGTTACTCTTGCTGCTCCCTTGGGTGTTACGCCAGCGCAATACGCTGCGGCCGCTGTGGCGTTTGCAGTGGAAGCAGGCGTTGCTCGTGGGCGTGGTAAGCCCTGTTTCCTACGTCATGGTGCTGTATGCCATGCAAATCGCCCCCTTAAGCCACGTCGCGCCTTTACGCGAAATCTCGATGCTGTTTGCAGCCCTGATCGGTGGTCATTTGCTGCGCGAGGGTGACCGTGTGGGCCGCATGCTGGGCGCGGTGCTGATTGCCCTGGGCGTATTCGCTTTGGCGCGGGCATAATCCCATGCCTTTACTAGGCGCAAAATCGCAGCGAATCGCAGTTTTGCAGAGAAGCGCAAAAACGCACAAAAAAGTGCAAAGAAGTACAAAGCAGCGCGCAGTGCCGTGCCAAGCTACGTAAACCTTGCAACGGCAAACCCCATTGAAACCCCCAACAACATGAACCAAGCAGAGCAGGGCGCACCCAGCGTAAAACTATTAGGCTGTGACTTCAGCAGCAGCCCCAGCGCACGAAAACCCATCGTCGTTGCCACCGGCGTGCTGGAGAAAACCAGGGTGCGCGTGCTGCAACTGCAGTCCTATGCCACCTTGGGTGAATTCACACAGTCACTCCAAGCTCCGGGCGGCTGGGTCGGCGGGTTTGATTTGCCCTTCGGGTTGCCCCGCACCTTGGTGCAGACTTTGGGCTGGCCCCTAACTTGGCAGGATTGCTTGGCGCATTACTGTGGGCTCAGCCGAGCGGCTATTCGGGAGCAGTTCATGGCCTTTTGCCAAGCGCGGCCCGTGGGCGCTAAATTCGCACACCGCCAGACCGATGGCCCCACAGGCTCCAGCCCCTCCATGAAATGGGTTAACCCACCGGTGGCCTACATGCTGCACGCGGGGGTGCCATGCCTCTTGGCGGCAGGTGCTTTCTTCCCCGGCTTGCAGGCACCCGTCCCGAACCCTGAAAAAATTGCCTTAGAGGCCTACCCCGGTTTGCTCGCACGGGAAATACTGGGGCGGCGCAGCTACAAAAGTGACACACGCGCCAAGCAAACCGCCGAACGCTTGATTGCCCGCAAAGACCTGGTGCACGCACTGGAAATGGGACAAACGCGGCTCGGCCTGCAACTCAAACTCTCACCCGCGCAATGCGATGCCTTGGTGGCCGACGCCAGTGGCGACACGCTGGATGCCGTGCTGTGCCTCATCCAAGCCGCTTGGGCGCAACGCCAGCATTCGCGCGGCCACGCAAGCTATGGCCTGCCTGCGGACATGGATAACTTAGAAGGCGCGATCCTTACCACCTAAGCCCGCCTCGCTGTTTTATTGCTTTACTGCTTTACTGCTTTATTACTTCATTGCACGGCCACTTTATTTTGAAAGTACTGCTTTATGGAAAATCTTGACATCATGGTCTTGCGCAGCCTGTGCGCTTGGCGCCAAGCGGGTCAGCGCGCTTTGCTGGCCACCGTGGTTCGCACCTGGGGCTCATCGCCCCGGCCTGTGGGCTCCATCATGGCGCTGTGTGAAAGCGGGGCGGTGGTGGGCTCGGTCTCGGGCGGATGCATTGAAGACGATTTGATTTACCAATACACCCAAGGCGAATCGGCGGACCGCTTGCTGCAAGGCCCGCCGGTGCGCATCCAATACGGCGTCTCTGCCGACGAAGCGCACCGCTTTGGCCTGCCCTGCGGGGGCACGCTGGAGCTGCTGCTCGAATTCAACCCCGACAGCGCGGTGCTGCAAAGCCTGATAGCGCAGCTAGCGCAGGGCCAGCTCATGCTGCGCACGACCGACCTTGCCACCGGCCAGGTCACGCTCAGCCCCAGCGCGGCCCCCAGCGAATTGGCCATCAATGCGACGCAACTGGTGAACAGCTTTGGGCCTGCCTACCGCATGCTGCTCATCGGTGCGGGGCAAATGACCGAATACCTGGCCACCATGGCCCTGTTCAACGGCTTTGCCGTCACGGTGTGCGACCCGCGTGTGGAATACCGTGGCGCGTGGTCCGTGCCTGGTGTCACTTTGACAAGCGACATGCCCGACGACCTGGTGCTAAGCTTTCGTCCCGACCGCAGAAGCTGCGTGATCGCTCTCACGCACGACCCCAAGCTCGATGACCTCGCGCTAATCGAAGCCCTCAACACCCCCGCGTTTTACATCGGCGCCATCGGCTCACGCCGCAACAACGCGGCACGGCACCAGCGCATGGTGGAGCACTTGGAACAAACACCCGCAACACTGGCCCGACTGCGCGGCCCCATCGGCATTTACATAGGCAGCAAAACGCCAGCAGAAATCGC
>JBIPME010000230.1:0-4129 GCA_044369275.1 Rhodoferax sp. | reverse complement strand
ATTGAAAAATTCGAAATCATGGCGATTCCGTTTTTCATTTTGGCGGGCAACTTCTTAACCCATGGCGGCGTGGCGCGGCGCATGATCCGCTTTGCCACCAGCATGATCGGCCACTGGCACGGCGGCCTGGGGCTGGCGGGGGTCATGGCCTGTGCGCTGTTTGCGGCGGTCTCGGGCTCGTCGCCCGCCACCGTGGTGGCCATTGGTTCGGTGATCTTGCCCGCCATGGTCAAGCAAGGCTTTCCCAATAAATTTGGCGCGGGTATTTTGACCACCTCGGGCTCGCTGGGCATTTTGATTCCCCCGTCAATTGCCATGGTGATGTACTCCGTGTCCACCAACGTATCGGTGGGCGCCATGTTCATCGCCGGCATTGTGCCCGGCATTGCGCTGGCCTTTTTGCTGGGCCTTACCACTTGGAATATCGCCCGTAAAAACAACTACCCCCGCATGCCCAAGGCCAGTTGGACCGAACGTTTGGTGGCGTTCAAAGAGAGCGTTTGGGGCCTGTTGCTGATTGTGGTCGTGATGGGCGGCATTTACCGCGGCGTCTTCACCCCCACCGAGGCCGCCGCTATGGCTGCGGTGTACGCCTTTATCGTGGCGGTGTTCGTCTACAAAGACATGCCACTCAAGAAAATCCCCAAAATCTTGTTGGACTCCGCCAGCATGAGCGCCATGCTGCTGTACATCATCACCAACGCGGTGCTGTTTAGCTTTTTGATGACCAGCGAACACATTCCCCAGGCCATGGCCGACTGGATGATTGGCCAAGGCTTTGGACCCGTGGCGTTTTTGTTGGTGGTCAACATCTTGTTGCTGCTCGCAGGCAACGTGATGGAGCCGAGCTCCATCATTTTGATCTTGGCCCCCATTTTGTTCCCCGTGGCCATGCAGCTGGGCATCAACCCCATTCACTTCGGTATTTTGATTGTGGTCAACATGGAAGTGGGCATGTGCCATCCGCCGGTGGGGCTGAACCTCTACGTGGCCTCGGGCATTACCAAAATGGGCATTAGCGAATTGACCATGGCCGTCATGCCTTGGCTGCTGACCATGCTGGCGTTCCTGGGCGTGGTGACCTATGTGCCTGAGCTGACACTGTGGCTGCCACGTTTGCTGGGGCAAACGGTCTAGCACGCGTCCTTTGCGCGTAATGCCGCGCAATGGCGTTCCTTTGCGTTCGGCACCGCTGACACCTCTGACACCGCAGAGCCCGCCGAAGTGGTTTCAAATGGTTTCAAGTGGTGTCGCAAAGGGCTTGCATTTCCCATTGAAATCAACCGCTTAGCCGAGATTGTGCGGACCCGCCTGGCGATGCGCCGCGGCATGGCCTATGAACTGTCACAAAACTTAGCTACGATCCCCGCTCCCAAGCTGCTACCAAACCGCTCTGGCCCTTGTGGGGCGGTCTCGCCAACGCATTTGCCTCAGCGCTATCGGCTGAAAAGCCAGGCACCAAAGCGGGTGCATGGGGGCCACCCGGCCTTGGCGGCTGTTAATTGTTACCCTTCATTTTTCACGAGGAACGCCCCATGACCACACGCAACGTTCTCTATTCCAAAACGCTTACCAAGCTTGCGGGACTTGCCCGCCGACAAGCTGCAAAAAACCATGCTGCAACGCACTGCGCCTGAAATCAACAAGGAACCGCTATGAACTTCTTTGAACGCTACCTCACCGCCTGGGTGGCCCTGTGCATCGTCGTCGGCATTGCGCTGGGCCAGTGGCAGCCTGAAGTGTTCCAAGCAATAGGCAAGCTGGAATACGCGCAAGTCAACCTGCCCGTGGGCTTGTTGATTTGGGTCATGGTCATTCCCATGTTGATCAAAGTGGACTTTGCTGCTTTGCACGAAGTGCGTAAGCACCTCAAAGGCATTGGCGTGACGCTGGTGGTGAACTGGTTGGTCAAGCCGTTTTCCATGGCGCTGCTGGGCTGGTTTTTCATTCGCTACTTGTTCGCCCCTTGGTTGCCTGCCGACCAAATTGACAGCTACATCGCCGGGCTCATTTTGCTGGCCGCAGCCCCGTGCACGGCCATGGTGTTTGTGTGGAGCCGCCTGACAAACGGCCACCCCTTGTTCACCCTGTCGCAAGTGGCCTTGAACGACGCCATCATGGTGCTGGCCTTTGCGCCCTTGGTGGCATTCTTGCTCGGGATCTCGGCCATCATCGTGCCGTGGAACACGCTTATCACATCGGTGGTGCTGTACATCGTCATCCCCGTGGTGCTGGCGCAGCTCTTGCGCAAAGCGTTGTTGGCGCAAGGCACGGCAAAGTTTGACGCCACCATGGCCCGAATTGGTCCATGGTCTATCGCCGCACTGTTGGTCACCTTGGTGCTGTTGTTTGCGTTTCAAGGCGAAGCGATTTTGAAGCAACCCTTGGTCATCGCCCTTTTGGCGGTGCCCATCCTGATTCAGGTGCTGTTCAACTCGGCCCTGGCGTATTACCTGAATCGCGTGGTAGGCGAGGCCCACAACGTGGCCGGCCCTTCGGCGCTGATTGGTGCCTCAAACTTCTTTGAACTGGCCGTGGCCGCCGCCATCAGCCTGTTTGGGTTCGAGTCAGGCGCGGCACTCGCCACCGTGGTGGGGGTCTTGATCGAAGTGCCTGTGATGCTGCTGGTGGTGCATGTGGTCAACCGTAGCAAAGGGTGGTACGAGCGGGCGTAAAAAATCCCCTTGTTTTATGGGGAATTGATACCAGTGTGAAATTGCACAATATTTGCCTGCAAGGCGTGGTGCAAGTGGCTTGCGGGCATTGCTACAACCTGATGTATTGACTGGGGCTGGATGTAACACTTGGGTTTTGCGCTCTGCATTGGGTTGGACGCTGGGGCAGGCGTTGGGTACGGACTACTTGCGAAACGACTTACCAGGAAACAAACAATGAAGATCACCGTTGAAACCAACGTCCAGGCTCCGATCGAAAAGGTCTGGAGCGCCTATACGACGCCAGAAGACATCAAACAATGGAATGCGGCGTCTTGCGATTTGCACACAACCAAGGCCGTTGTTGATTTGCGTGTTGGCGGTGGTTTCTCCTCCCGCATGGAGGCCAAAGACGGAAGCTTCGGCTTCGACTTCGCGGGAACCTACACAAAGATCGTGCCGAACGAGCTGATCGAGTATTCATTCGGGGATCGTCATTGCGTTGTGGAGTTCAAGGCCGCTGGAAGTGGTGTCCATGTCAGCGTCACATTTGATGCCGAACTTCAAAATGCAGTGGAGCTACAGCGCCAAGGATGGCAAGCGATCTTGAGCAATTTTGCCAAGCACGTTCAAACTCAAAAGTGAACCCTACACCGATCATGCCCGATCTCTCAGTCGAGGCGACCCATTGCAGCAAGCTTCAATTTGCGCCTCACCTCAAACCGAAGCCGCGCAACGCGAGGTGCGGGAAGAGACGGAGCTGGAAGTCGTGTTGGACAAATTGGTCTACGTTGAAGAGTTTCACAGTCCCGATACGAGGCACTGCAAATTTTGGTTCTCCGCTTCGGTCGCTGTCGGCGAGATCTCGACAGCCAGTCGCGAAGCCAAAGCCGAATTCATCGTTGAGGCCGCTTGGCTTACGCAAGCAGCACTCAAAGACTTGCAGCTGTTTCCCGAGGTGCTGCGTGCCCGCTTCTGGCGCGACCGGGAGCAAGGCTTCAATAGTCTGCGCCATCTTGGCCAACGGGCTATGGAGTTTTGGTAGCCATGGCGTGTGCAAAGTGCGACCTGTCCGTTGGTTAGACGAGCCCGGCTCTGGGCGGTGGTTTGTGCCCTACTGAAAACATCTCTTTTTGCGCTGCCTGCGCGACGCGGTTTGACGCAGCAAATGCAGGATGCCTGCGGTGCGTCGGGAGCCATGGCGGCACGTTTTTAGCAGTGCGTGGTTGTCTTTGGCCGTGCGCGTGCGCAGCGCCCTTTAGCCGCTGTTGTGAGGCCAGTATTCGGTGAACTCCAGCGAGCCGTAAAGATCGAGTTTGACGGCGCTCCAAGAATGCGAGGCAATCAGGTCGCTGAAATAGTGGCTCAGTTGTGCGGGCGCGAAGTCATCAACTTCAAAATCAAAATTGCCGCCCATGCGCAGAATCGCACAGACGTAAACGTCAATGGTTTTGGGCTGTAGGCCTTTGGGCTTG
>JBIPME010000006.1:0-12829 GCA_044369275.1 Rhodoferax sp. | reverse complement strand
GGTCACTTCGGGTAACACCAATGCCCCGGTCATCATGGTGGCAGAAAAAGGGGCGGACATGGTGTTGCAAGACAATGCCTAGCCAGCCCTATTGCAGAGCGATTACAGACCCACTGGCATCCCCTTGGCGCCCCTTGGTCAGTTTTGCGCTTGGGTTTCAAGCGAAAAACTGACTTAATTGGCCCCCGCAATTCCCCCCACCATACGGGCCAGTTGCGCGATCACAGAATCCGCCCCCAGCGATGCACCGTAGCTGGCGTAGTAACCGCGTGTGGATTTTGCCGCTTCTAGCGAAGTGCGCACCAGCGCCCCACTCTCTAGGTAAGCATCCAGCAAGCCCGCCCAGCACAATGCCACCCCATGGCCCCCTAAGGCGGCACTGACGAGCAAAGAATAGCTGTCAAAGTCGGTAGTGCGTGGGCGAATGCGGGTCGTGGCCCCCACGGTTTTGAACCACGAACTCCATGTGTACCAGCGATCCAAGGGGTCTGAGGGGTCGGACAGTTCCAATAAGCGTTCTTTTTGGAGCACTTCCAAAGGCAGTGGTGCCGTGCGGCCGCGCAGGTAACTGGGGCTGCATACTGCGTAGACCTCTTCGCCCAAAATTTTCAGCGATTGCTGGCCAGGCCAGTTGCCATCGCCAAAACGAATGTGCAAATCCCCCTCCCCCGCATCGTAAGCACGGTCGCCACTCATGATGCGCAAGTTGTACTGTGGAAATGCCGCGCACAGCGAAGGTAGCCGGGGAAGCAACCAAAACGATGAAAAACCAGGCCCCGCTGTGAGCGTAATGACGTTGTCACTGACTTTGCTGCGAATGTCTTTGACCAAGGCATCCAAGCGGCTCAAGCCCGAGTGCAGCACTTCAAACAGCCGCTGCCCGGTTTCCGTCAGCGTGAGTGGCCGAGTGTCGCGCAAAAAAAGCTTCACCCCGAGGTTCGCCTCTAAGGCCGCAACGCGGCGGCTGATGGCGGGTTGTGAGATACCCAGCTCTTGCGCGGCACGGGTAAAAGTGCCATGGCGGGCTGCGGCATCAAAGGCCAGCAGGTCGATAAAGGGGGGCAGGTTCATGTGCAGCGCTGCATGCGTGCTGTCGGTGATTGCATGGTTATTACACGGTTATTGCAGGTAGGTCGGTGCGTGGAATTTTTCCTGCAGGTACCGGCCGTTGGTTAGCAGCGCATCGGCATCGTCTTTGAAGGCGGCTTCGGCGATTTTGTCGAGCTGGTCTTTGAGGAGTTGCAATTGTTCCAACAAGAGGTTTTTGGCGGTTTTCCCTTGTTGCAAGGGGTGGAGGTTGGCAAACGCTACGGGCAAGCGCACGTAACCTGCGATGGTTTGCGGTAGGTCGCGCGTGATGGCACCAACCACGGTTTGCACTTGGTCTGGGGGGAGCATGGGGCTAGCAGGGCTGGCGCGACTGCCTGCCATGCGCGGCAGCAGGCTTTCCAGTGTGGGCGGTATGCTGCGCAGCAGAGCTACGGCTTCCACCGGGAGTTGCTTTTGGGTTTGTTGCAAGAGTTGTTCTACGCTTTCCACCAAGCGCTTGCCGTCGTAACCCGCATACTGCTGGTACACGTCCGCATCCATGCTGTTTTGGCCAGGAACCAGCAAGGCACCTACGGCGTAAAGCCCCACGCTAATGGGGAACCACCATTGGTCGATCACGCCCGTAAGGTACAGGCTAATACCGAGCAAGCCCAAGCTACAGCCTGCGATGTTGCGCAGGGTGTAGAGGTAAAGCAGAAAACTGTTGGTCCGCGTCATATTGTCGTCATGCCAATGGGGGCTTGTACCGCAGTACATGCTTACTGGTAGCCACGGATTTCCTTGAACACTTGGGCCAGCGGTGTGCTGGTGGCGTTGAAGACGCGGCCTCCAGTGAGTTGGGCCAGCTTTTGCAGTTGGTCAGGGTTGGCATCGCCAAACTGGATGGCGAACACACGGATGTTTTTTTCGTTTTCGGGCAGTGCGCCATACCACTGGCTGAATTCCTCCGCGCTAAGGCCGTTATGGCTTTGACCATCAGTCAACAGCACGATGGAATAGTAGCGCTCGGGTGCTTTTAGGCGGCGTTTCGCTGCATCTTGGTACGCGCTTTGAGCTGCGGAAAAAATAGCGGTGCCACCATCTGCATCCAATTGGTCGATGTAATCGCGCACTGCCTGCATGCTCTGTGTGCTTTGGTCTTGGTTGATAGAAAAGGAGACCGAGGGGCGTACGGTGTCGTCAAAAGCTGTCATGACGATGTTTTCGCGAGCACGCAGGCGGGAAAAGCGTCCAGACAGCGAGTTGTCCAATCCCGTGAGGCCACTCAATGCACTTTTCATCTGGTCCATACGTTTACCGCTCATAGAACCCGAAATGTCCAGTACAAAGCTGGAGTCCGCAGGGCGGCGCAGTTCGTCATCGAAGGCTTTCAACACCGCATCGACTACGGCGAGTTTGGCCGGGAAAGGGAGTTCAATCAGGTTCGCAGGGTAGTTTTGGGCATCAAAAGGCACATCTGCCACCACGGGCTTGCGCCAAGTGGTTTGGGCCATAGGGGCTTGGAAGTCTGGGGAACGCACGTAGGCAATGAGTTTGTCGTAGTCCGCACGCTTGGCTGTATTGAGCAGCATGAGCGGGTAGTCGGCGGTAATAATGCCTTCTTGCGGGTAGATGAGTACCAAGGGCTCGGTGAGTTGGTTACTGGCGTTCAAGCTCAACAGGCTGGAAGCGTAGCTGATGATGCCGTCAATGCGGCCCTGCTCTTTGACGTAGGCATCGCTGAGCCAGCCACTGGAGCCTGCGGTGAGTGTTTGTGCTTTGAAGAAGGCTTTGAGCTCTGCGGTATGGATGTCTTTCACCTCCAGCGCATCGCCTTTGCCTGCCAAGGCCGCCGCCACACCGATGAGGCCGGAAAAGCCCGTGTTGCTGGCGCTGGGGTTGGTCATGCCGAAGCTAAAGCGTTCTTTCGCTGCGGCTTGGGCAATGTCTTTCCAGGTGATGCTGGTTTTGGCCTTGCCCGTTGCATCGAGCCAGCCCAGGCTTTGCGCCTTGCTGCGTTTGAGGCCCAGCACCACGGGGGTGAGCATGGTGCGTTCACTGGCGAGAATTTTTTCTTTCACGCCTGGGGTCAGCATGGCATAGCGGTTACTGGCCAGCCACGCGGCATCAAATGCCTCACCGCTTTGCAGCCGCTCCACGGCTTCAATGGTGCCGCTGTAAATGAAACGCACATGCAACCCAGTCGCCTTCTCTAAAGCGGGCAGCAAAGGCTCAAGGTCTTTGATTTCTGAACCGGCCAAGATCGTGAAGTCATTGGGGCTGACATGGCTTGAAGCGAATTCAGTGCTGTCTTTTTTGCCGCAGGCGGACAAAATCGCCAAGAAAAAAATCAGCGTACAGGCCAACAGCAAGTTGGCAATACGCTGCCACCCTATGGGGAATGCGTTGCGGGGGAGATTCAAAAAAATCTGCATGGTATTCATGGATTGGGCGTGCGGTGTATTGCGAACGTGAAGGGGGCGCGTGGGACTTGAATGGGGCTTAAATGGAGCTTGAGCGGAGAACTTGAGAGCTTAGAGGGCTACAGGTCCTTGAGGCGCTGGCTGTGTGTTTGCGGCAAGCGTTTGGCGTGCTGACTCGACGCGTGAACGGTCCAGGTAGTGTTCAGCACGCTGCATTTGCTCTTTCATCATGGTGTTGTTGTGCCCCATGCTTTCAATGGCTTTAGAGCGGAAGGTGTCCATCGCATCCATGGCTTTGAAGGTGATATCAAAGGTTTCTTTGAGGCGGGCCACGCCGATCACTGGGTTGCTAGAGAACTCGCCCACGCGCTCCACATGGCTGCCAAGTTGTTGGCTGCTTTGGGCGATCAGGTTGTCAATGGTGCCTGCCACGCCTTGGAGCATTTCCATCACTTTGATTTGGTTGCCTGTGGCGCGTGCCACGGTTTGCGCCACCGCCAGTGCACTCATGCCCGTGGTGGCAACGCGGTCGCAGCCGTTCATCATTTCACGGGCGGTTTTTTTCAACTCGCCCAAGGCCAGGTAGCCATTGACCGAGACAGCAAGTTGGGTGTAAATGTCGCTGAGGTTTTGGCGGGCATAAAACAACACCTCTTGCTCCAGCGCACGTGCACGTTCGGGGTCGCTGGTTTTGAGGCTTGCAACTTGGTTTGCCAGCTTGGCATCGAGTTTTTCACAAAAGTGCACAGCCGCCTTGAGGCGCAGCATGGATTCCCAGAGTTTGCCGCGTGTGGCCTCAATTTCCACCGCATCGCGGTGCATGTCGTCCCGTGCGGCATGGAGTTGCTCCATGGTTTTTTGCAATTGGCTGCCCGCTGTTTGGTACTTGCGAAAGTAGCCTTGCAACTTGTTGCCAAAGGGAATGAAGCCCAAGAGCTTTTGCTGCCCGAGCAAATCGCCCTCTTTGCCTGGATTGAGCGCATCTAAATGGCCGCGCAAATCGACAATCGCTTGGTAGGCGGCAGAGTCTTCCATGCCGACAAAGTTGCGCTCCATAAAACGCCCCGTCATGAGCGACGCGGCACTAGAGACCTCTTGTTTGCCCAACCGAAAAGCCGAATCCATGCGCGCCTTGAAAGCGTCGCTGTGCAGGTCTTCATGCAGCAGCTGGTCCACAAAAGCCTGTACCTGCGCATCGACTTGCGTCATGGTTTCTTGGCTCAGCGGTACCGCGTCCTTGGCAGCAGGCGCAGGTAGAGCTTGCAAGGTGTCTGGGGGGGTAAGGGTGAAAGTGTTTGCAGTAGTTAGAGTAGTTGGCGTAGTTGCAGTAGTTTCAGTCATAGGTGTAGCAAGGGTGGTGAATGTGGATTCAAAAGGGCCGAAAGTCGGTTTTAGAGTCGATTTTTGATTGATTTTTACTGCCCGTACTTTTTCTCAATTTCCACCACCATGCGCTCAAGCACCTCAAAAGAAGGGGGGTCTATGACATCGACCAAGGTGCTAGGAATAGGCCATTTTTTGTCGGCAATGGCTTGGGCAAAGGCGGGTTGGTTGTTCGTGCGGTAGCCATAATCGACGGCGAGCGCTTGCAATTCGGGGTTGCTTTCCAGTAACTGTCCCAGCTTGCTGCCCAGTGGGGTCATGGCGACGAACACGTGTTTGGAGAACAGGGTTGGCTTGGGGTAGAGCAGCACCATGTCGGGGTTGGCCTGGTTTTTGTCCCCCGTTTTTTTCAAGTATTCTAGAAATTGCGATTCGTAAATCATCACCATAGGCGCTTTGCCAATGCCCATCGAAATGTAGTCATCAAAGGGGCCTGCGCTAGAACTTTCCTGAAAGCCTTGTTTGAGAAAAATACTGCTCACCTTGGGTAGCACTTTTTGCACCTCCGCATCCGACTGCACAACGCTGTTGTCGTTGGCGATGTAACTGGCCAGCGCGAGGTACATGGCTGCGGAGTTAGAGCTGCGCACGTCGGTAGAGGAGACAAGCACACTTTTGCTCACTGCATAAGCCGTGTTGTCTTTGAGGTCCCGCCAACGGCTGCCTTTTTCTATGAGTGCCAAAAGGCGCGCCATGTCTACCACGTAGTACAAGCCAGCTTCTTTTTTCACCAGCCCTTCGGCGATGAGGCTAGGGAGCAATTGCCGCCACGAGGCAATCACCATAGGTGTAAAGAAGGGTGTGAATGTTTGGGGTGACTTGAGTGACTGCTGAATTTTCAGTGCCGCAGGCGCGCCCGAAGGATGGACGAAATCAAAGTTTGCCAAGTCAGGGCGCTGGGCGATGGCACGGGTTCCGACTTTTTCAAACTGCACTTGCAGACCGTTGTTGCGCAAAACCGTTTGCACCCGAGGGTCGTTAAAAAAGCCTTCTTTTTCAGACCCTATGAGCCCGCGTACGCTTTGCATTTGACCCGCCTCTAGGTGCTGGCTATCGCTGGTTTGGCGTTGGGTGTAAGAGCGGTAGCCGGCAAAACCGATTGCCAAAAGCAGAACGAGCGCAAGTGCGGGGCCAATCCATCGTTTCATCCAATTTCCTTATCACATTGACACAATTAATCAGTCAGGATGATACACAGGGTTTGGCGTGGTTACGGACCCACGCAGATTCGAATGCATAGCCCCCTGCCAGCTGCTGAGTGCCCGCCAAAGCCCGTCACTCACAATGGCGCAGCCATCGCCTAAGCACCACCATGGGGAAAGTCAGCATGCGCCACGCACATTGCGAGCCATTGCGAGCCATTGGTCTTCGCGCCAGACCATTAAGACGTTTTGGGGTTGCATAGTATTACTACAGCGCATACTAATATGCCTCCAGAACCCCTTACAAAGAGCCTTCAAAATTTTATAATTTTCGGCTTCAACAACAGCCCCTTTGAATGCCAACCATGCCAAATAATACGAATGTTTTCGGACATTCCCCAGATTACACGCACCCTTTAGCGCCGATGCTGGCGCCCCGCTCGGTCGCCTTGGTCGGCGCATCGCGCAAACGCAATACGGTGGGCAACGACATGATCCGCAACATCATTCCCAGCGAGTATGCAGGCGCGGTATATCCCGTCAACCCCTCGTACGAATCGCTGTACGGCTATCCCTGTTTTGCCAGCATTAGCGCACTGCCGGGCCCCGTAGACTTGGCGGTGCTCTCGGTGCCCAACCGGGTGTTGGAAAATGTGGTGAAAGAGGCCATCGCAGCAGGCGCTCGGGCACTGGTTATTTTTGCCAGCGCGGAGTTGGAAGACGACGGCCCCGAGGGCGAACGGCTCAGAGACCGGGTTGCCGCGCTGGCCCGCGAAGCGGGCGTGCCGATTTGCGGCGCCAACTGCATGGGTTTTTTCAATCCGGTGCATCCGCTGCGGGCATTTTCTGCCTACCACCCCGAGCCCATCGAAGTCGGTGGCATTACCTACATTGCGCAATCTGGATCCTTGTTACAAGCACTGCTTTTCAATGACGAGCGCCTGAAATTCAATTTGGCAATTTCCACGGGGCAAGAGTTGGTGACCACCGTTGCCGACTATATGGACTATGCGCTGGCGCAAAGCAACACCACCGCGATTGCCTTGGTGCTGGAAACCGTGCGCAACCCGGCGGGTTTCATTCAAGCGCTGAAAAAAGCGCGCATGCGCGACATTCCGGTGATTGCCTTGAAGCTGGGCCGAACCGCCGCAGGCGCGCATTTCGCCCTCAGCCACACGGGGGCCATTGCGGGCGATGCCGAGGTCTACGAAGCCCTGTTTCGGCACTACGGCGTCATCAGCGTGCGCGATCTCAACGAGTTAGCGGCCACCGCCATTTTGCTGAGCAGCCCCAAACGCGCCGCCCCTGGTGGCTTGGCTGCGGTGTTGGACTCGGGTGGCGAGCGTGAGTTGATTGTGGACGTTGCATCCGACCACGGCGTGCCGTTCGCGCAAATCAATGCCACGACCACGCAGGCGCTGCAAGCCACGCTGGATTCGGGCTTGCAGCCCGTGAACCCGGTTGACGCATGGGGAACGGGAAAAGATTTCGAATTGGTCTTTGAAAAATGCTTAATCGCGCTGATGCAAGACCCCGACACGGGGCTGGGCATGTTTGTCGCCGACCTGTCCGAAGAGCTGGACTTGCATGCCGGCTACGTGGACGTGTGCCAGGCCGTATCGCGCTCCAATAACAAGCCCTTGGTGGTGATGACCAACTACAGCGCGTGGAGCCACCGCAAGCACGCGGTGCGTCTTTCCCGCTTGGGCATTCCGGTGTTGGACGGCACGGTATCGTCTTTGCGTGCCGTGCGCCATGCCTTTGATTACCGTGACTTTTTGGCCAGCAAGCCGGAGTCGGAAACAACGCACGAAGAAAATCCGCGTGCAGCCTATTGGCGCGAATTCCTGGCCACCTGCCCTGGGGCATTGACCGAGGACCAAGGCTATGCCTTGCTGGGCGATTATGGAATTCGGGTCCCGCCCTACCGGGTGGTGAACAGCCGCGACGAAGCCATCGCCGCCGCGCAAGAGATTGGCTTTCCCCTTGTTGCCAAAACCGCAGTGCCCGGCATTTTGCACAAAAGCGATGTGGGTGGCGTGATTCTCAAACTCCAAGATCCCGAGGCCGTAGCCCGTGCCTACGATGACCTGTCCAGCCGCTTGGGAGCCCGTGTGCTTTTGTGCGGCATGGCACAAGGCAATGTGGAGATGGCGCTGGGTTTGGTGAGCGACCCTCTGTTTGGCAGCTTTGTGATGATTGCATTTGGTGGCCTGTGGATCGAAATACTGAAAGACAGCCAACTCGCCATGGCACCGGTGAGTCCCGAGATGGCTCGCAAACGCATTGCCGCATTAAAAATGGCCGAAGTGCTCAACGGCGTGCGTGGCGCACCAGCCTGCGATATACAGGCCTTGGTTGACACCTATGTCAAGCTCGGCGAACTGGCGCAAGACCTGGGCAAAAGCATCGCCGAGATGGACATCAACCCCGTGCTGGTGGGCCCCAACGGCGTTATTGCAGTCGACAGCTTGATCGTCCCGCGCAACACACTCAACCCCCTCACCCTTTCCCAAACCGCCCCCCATGGAGCCTAGCCACAGCATGCACACTGACAATGTTATTTACCGAACCCACGGTTTTATTGGGGAAATTACGCTCAACCGCCCTGACAAGCTCAACTCCATCACGGCCGAGATGGTCCAAGCGTTGCACGTGGCGCTAGACAAAGCCCAAGCCGATGATGCGGTGCGCGTGGTGGTTTTGCGCGGCAATGGGCGCGCATTTTCATCTGGGTTTGACTTGTCCGAGATGGAAACCAACCCTACGCGGGCAAGCATGCAAGCGGTGTTGGAGGCGGACTTTGACATCATCATGCGTTTTTGGAACTGCCCCAAGCCCACGCTGTCTGCTGTGCAAGGCTACGTGCTGGGCGGGGGCTTTGAGTTGGCCATGGCCTGCGATGTCACCATCGCTGCGCAAGATGCCCTCTTTGGCGAACCCGAACCCAAATTTGGCTCAGGCATTGTGGCCTTGCTGTTGCCCTGGCTCACAGGGCCTAAACAAGCCAAAGAAATGCTGCTATTCGGAGACGACCGCATTACGGCGCAACGGGCCTATGACATGGGCCTGATCAACGCAGTGGTAGATGCCAACGCCTTGGCTGCAACCTGCGAAAGCATGGCCAAACGCTGCGCCATGCTCGATGCCACGGCGGTACGGTTGACCAAACAAGCGATTCACCAAAGCTACGGTGCCATGGGCTTTGAAAAAGCCTTGCGCCAAGCATTGGAAATTGATTTGGAGATTGAGACTACGGACACCGAAGAGTCACGCACCTTCAAATCCATACTGGCCGAGTCTGGCGTGAAAGCCGCAATCGCTTGGCGCGAGGCACGCTTTGCACAAAGCAGCGCTACAAGCAACACAGCCGCTGGCAGTACGCACGCTGCCTGATCCCTAAGCCTTGAAAATCTTATTTGCATTGAATTACGCTTAGCTGCTGCATTCGATTTTCAAGGCTACTGATTTTTAACCCCTTCTTTTACCCTTCAATGCGGCTCCAAGCAGCATTGCATTTTTATTTCAACCACCTGAGGCAACACCACAATGACCTTTAAAGCCCTGATTGTTCAAAAAACCGAAGCTGGCGTTACCCAGCAAATCGAAACCTTAGACGATGACCGTCTGCCCGAAGGCAATGTCACCGTCGATATCGAATACTCCAGCGTCAACTACAAAGACGGGCTGTGTCTCACAGGCCAAGGGGGCTTGGTGCGCAAATACCCACACGTTCCCGGCATCGATTTTGCAGGCACGGTCAGCCATTCGGCGGATGCGCGTTATGCCGTAGGCGACCGCGTTGCCCTCACCGGTTGGCGTGTTGGCGAAATGCGCTGGGGTGGCTACGCTAGCAAAACCCGCATTGATGCCGACCAGCTGGTCAAACTGCCCGACAGCATCAGCACCCGGCATGCCATGGCGGTTGGCACCGCAGGCTTGACTGCCATGCTGGCCTTGATGGCCTTGGAAGCGCATGGCCTCACCCCCGCTAAAGGGCCGGTTCTGGTAACGGGTGCCTCGGGTGGCGTAGGCTCAGTCGCAGTCGCTGTGCTGGCGCGCTTAGGCTACGAAGTTGCCGCCGTAACAGGCCGCCCCGAAAACGAAGATTACTTGCGCCAACTGGGTGCCAAAACCATTGTGAACCGCGCCGACATTGCACAAACCGTCACCCGCCCACTGGAGACTGAATCCTGGGCAGGCTGCATTGACAGCGTTGGTGGCCCCATGCTGGCACGCGTGCTTGGACAAATGCAGTACGGCGCCAGCGTTGCTGCCGTAGGTCTTGCGGGCGGCGCGGGACTGCCTGCAACCGTGATTCCCTTCTTGCTGCGTGGCGTTAACCTGCTGGGCATTGACTCGGTCATGCAACCCTACGAGAAAAGAGTCCAAGCATGGGCACGCATCGCAAGCGAATTGCCACTCGCTTTGCTAGAGCCCACGGTCGACGAGGTTGCACTCGATGCAGTCACCGATGTCGGCACCAATATTTTGAAGGGCCAAGTCACCGGCCGCACCATCGTTAACCTCAGACAAGAGCAAGAATAAAAGTAAACTTTAGCCTTTATCCTTTTTTGGCTATTTGCTTATTACCATTCGTTTACTTTTCTATGGGGCACCCTTTTCAGCATCCCTTGAAGCATCCCTTTCACCCTCTCTTCATTCACTAACCATTCATTAACCCTTCACTAAAAGCGATTTCACACCATGTCAAAACTCAAAATTGGATTTATCGGTCTCGGCGCATTGGGCGAAGGCCTGTGCAACAGCTTGGTCAAAGCGGGCTACCCCGTCACGGTCACCGACCTCAACAAAAACCTGGCCACGCGCCTCATGGCCGCAGGTGCCCAATGGGCCGATGACGTAGCAGGCACCTGCCGCGATGCCGATGTCGTCATCACCGTGCTGCCATCACCCGCCGTGTCACGCCACGTCGTAGAAGGCAAAGGCGGCGTATTCGAAAACCTCAAATCGGGTGGAACCTGGATCGAGATGAGCACCACCGATATGGATGACTTGCTGCGCCTCAACGAAGTCGCCAAAAGCAAGGGCATCAACGTCTTGGAATGCCCCGTTACCGGCGGCGTACACTTGGCCAACTCAGGCGAAATCACCGTACTGGTAGGCGGCGAAGAACTTGTTTTCAAACGCGTAGAAGGCATTTTGTCGACCATGGGCGGCGAAATCATTTACATGGGAAAAATGGGCAACGCCTCTGTTGTTAAAGTCGTCACCAATATGCTCGCCTTTATCCACCTGATTGCCGCTGGCGAAGCCATGATGCTGCCCGCCAAATACGGTGTTGACGTGGATGCCACCTACCGCGCCATTCGCGCCAGCTCAGGCAACAGCTTTGTGCATGAAACCGAATCCAAGCTCGTGCTCTCGGGCAGCTACAACGTCAAATTCAACATGGATTTGGCCTGCAAAGACCTGGGCTTGGTCAACAACATTGCCGAGAAAATCGGCGTTCCCTTAGAGCTGGGAAGCATGGCCCAACAAATTTTCCGCCGTGCGCGTGGCCTCATGGGTGGCAATGCCCAATCCCCTGAAGTCGTTCGCATGATTGAAAAAGCCTGCGACCTCGAACTGCGCGCACCCGGCTACCCCACCGAACTCGTTGCGGAGTAAACCCCATGCACACGCCCGCAACCCACCAAGAATGGACCGCACTCGCCGCTAGCCTCCAGCTCACGGGTGGCCTCTTTATCGACGGCAAAGTCGTTTCTGCACAAAGTGGCGAAACTTTTGACTGCATCAACCCGGCCAACGGCAAGGTGCTCACCACGGTGGCGCGCGGTAGTGAAGCCGACGTGAACGCCGCCGTTGCCGCCGGCACACGCGCATGGACGGATGGCCGTTGGCACAAACGCAGTCCACGCCATCGCATGGACGTGCTGTTCCAATGGGCCAACCTTATCGAAGCCGATCGGCACACCTTGGCGCTCATGGAAACGCTGGACATGGGCAAGCCCATCTCCGACGTGCTCAACATTGACATCCCTGAAGTGCTGCGCACCATTCGCTACTTTGCCGAATGCATTGACAAGCTCGAGGGTGCCGTCACCCACACCGACCACAGCGCGCTGCACACCATCACGCACGAGCCCTTGGGCGTGGTAGGTGCGATTACGCCATGGAACTACCCCATGCTCATGGCGGTTTGGAAGCTCGCCCCCATTTTGGCCGCAGGCAACTGCGTGGTACTCAAGCCGGCAGAGCAGGCCCCGTTGACCTGTATCCGCTTGGCGCAGCTGTTCGTCGAAGCCGGCGGCCCCGATGGCGTTTTCAACGTGGTCACAGGCTACGGTGCCGAAGCAGGTAAAGCCTTGGCGCTGCACCCTGACGTGCAAAAAATCACCTTCACCGGCTCCACCGCCGTGGGCAAGCTGCTTATGGGTTATGCAGGCCAAAGCAATATGAAACGCGTGGCGCTGGAAACCGGCGGCAAAAGCCCGCAAATCTTCATGCCCGATTTGTACGACTTGGACGCAGCCATAGACCGCGCCATCGGCGGCATTTACGACAACGCAGGCCAAGTGTGCAACGCAGGATCGCGCCTCTTGGTCCACGAATCGCTGCATGATCGTTTTGTAGAGCGTTTTGTCGCCCGCACCGATGCCCTTTACCGCCTAGGCGACCCGCTCAACCCCGCCACCACGCTGGGGCCCTTGGTAACGCATGCGCAAAAGTCCCAAGTGCTGGCCAAAATCCAAAAGGCCCAAAGCCAAGGTGCACGCATGGTTCTGGGTGGCAACACCCCGCTGCCCGACGACCAAGGCGCTTATGTCGCCCCTACCCTCTTTGTAGTGAGCGACAGCAGAATGGACATCACGCAAGAGGAAACCTTCG
>JBIPME010000228.1:0-4144 GCA_044369275.1 Rhodoferax sp. | reverse complement strand
GTCATGGATGGGGGCGGTGATGCACAACGCTGCCATGACGCTGCCAGAGCGCCATCTGGGATTAACTGTGGCAAGTGAAGTGGTAGATGCCATGCAGCGGCTTGATGCGGCTGCCGATGCGCTTGCCTCCACGCCGTTGGGCCGCATGACACTGGATGACTTGCAGCGCTGGTCCGTGGACTTTGTCGCACCGCTGTCTGTAACGCAAAGCGCGACCAGGGATGCCGGGCAGAGCGTTTTGACGGCCAGCGGCCTGCCCTTGCATGGCAAAACGATTGCCATCGCCCGCGATGCGGCTTTCTGTTTTATTTATGCGGCCAACTTGGACTGCCTTCGCCAGCTCGGTGCCGAACTGGTGTTTTTCTCACCCCTCCTAGATGGGGCGTTGCCATCGTGTGATGCTGTTTGGATTCCCGGTGGTTATCCGGAACTGCACGCGCAAACCCTCTCAGACAACGTCGCATTGCGTGCCAGTTTGGCCGCGCACATAGCGGCCGCTAAGCCGGTGTGGGCGGAGTGTGGCGGAATGATGGTGCTGTTCGAATCTCTGCTGCAGGTTGACGGGCAGCGTGTCGCCTTGTGGGGCTTGTTGCCGGGCGAGGTTGCCATGCACAAGCGCTTGGCTGCTTTGGGGCCACAGCAACTCTCGCTACACAGTGGCGTCCTGCGAGGGCACACTTTTCACTACTCGACCACTACCACCGCATTGGAGCCCATTGCCCGCACCTCGCGCCCTGCGGTGTTGCCAACGTTAGGTGAGGGCGAGGCCCTTTGGCTACTCGGGCCAGTACGGGCGAGCTACTTCCATGCTTGGTTCCCATCTTGTCCGGCGGCAGTGGTGGAACTTTTTACAGTGCCTACGGCAGGCGTTATTGCATGACAACGCATTGGCGCAACCCACCGCAAGGGCCTCAACGCATCGTTTGCATGGCGCAGGAAACAACCGAGATGTCCCAGAAAACGCCATGGCCTGGAGCCGCGCACATGGATAAGCCCTTGAACATCGTGCGCAGCGAGCTGATTTTAGGTGGGCAAAAAAGTGGCAAATCGCGCCGGGCCGAGGCCTTGTCGCGAGATTGGCTCGATGCGTCGCCCCTGCGCCAGGCGGTGCTCATCGCCACTGCCCAGGCTTGGGATGCCGAAATGCAGGCGCGCATCAGCCAGCACCAAGCCGACCGCGCCGAGCGCGTGCCCGGCATGCGCACGCTGGAAGAGCCCTTGTCTGTGGCGCAGGCGATCGCCAGCCAGAGCCAAGCCGATACCCTGGTGGTGGTGGACTGCCTAACACTGTGGCTGACCAATGTGATGATGCCAATGCATCCGCAGCATCCGTCCCAAGGCCGGGTGGATGCAGTTGCGCCGATCGGGCCCGCTGTAGCTGCGCTCGTGCAGGCGGTGTCGCAGGCGCCTGGCCCTGTGGTGCTGGTGGGTAATGAAATTGGGCTGGGCGTGATTCCCATGGGTGCGCAGGTGCGCGCTTTTGTGGATGCCTTGGGCCTGCTCAACCAGAGCCTGGCCAGTGCCTGCGCGCGCGTGACCCTGATGGTGGCGGGTTTGCCATTGCACTTGAAGGATGCAGCATGAGAACGTGGCTTGGTTGGTGGCTCGGTTGGTGGGTTTTGTTGTGGGGGCAAATGCTTGGCGCCCATGCAGTTCAGCTGACGGATGACCTTGGCCAGGTGGTGAGTCTGGCGCAGCCGCCAAAGCGCATCGTCAGCCTTTTGCCATCTCTGACAGAGACGGTCTGCGCGCTGGGCTACTGCAGCCTTTTGGTGGGCGTGGACCGGTATTCCAACTACCCCGAGAGCGTCAGACGCTTGCCACAGGTGGGCGGCGGTCTGGATCCGAATATCGAGGCCATCGTGGCCCTCAAGCCGGACGTGGTGGTGATGGCGGCTTCGTCGCGCGCCGGTGAGCGTTTACAAGCCCTGGGTGTCAAGGTGGTGGCGCTGGAGCCCAAGACCTATGCCGATGTACACCGCGTGGTGCGCAAGCTCGGTCAACTGCTGGGCAGTACCGACGCTGAAAAACTGTGGGGCGCTATGGATGCGGGAGTGTCCGCGGCAGCGCAGTCCCTACCGCAGGGTGTGGCCGCAACGCGCGTGTACTTTGAGGTCAACTCGGGCCCCTATGGCGCGGGTAAGCAGTCCTTTATCGGCGAAATGCTGACGCGCCTTGGGGTGAAAAACATCTTGCCTGCATCGCTCGGACCATTTCCAAAACTCAACCCCGAATACGTGGTAAGGGCCAACCCTGACCTCATCATGGTCGGCCAAAGCAGCGGCGAGGCACTGGCGCTGCGACCGGGCTGGAGCGGCATCCGCGCAGTGCGTGAACAGCGCGTGTGCATATTTTCCACAGAACAGGCCAATGTGCTGATGCGGCCCGGCCCGCGCATGGCCGAAGCCGCGCGTCTGATGGCGAAATGCCTGTCGGACCGTGCCCCCCTGGCGCTGGCCACCAAGGCAAAGCCTTGAACTTGCACCCCCTCGCCACGGGCTTGGGCACTGCTTGCCTTGCGCGTGGCACTTGCAAACCCTTGCAAACCCATGGGCCGCACTGCCTATGGGCGCAAAAAACCAATCAACCCAAGGAGACACCTAACATGGATCAGGTTGTTCTAGAAAAACCCAGCATCGGCATTTACAAACGCCATCTCTTGGTGTGCATAGGCGCACGGTGCGATGCAGACGGCGCCGCCACAGCCTTGTTTGACAGTTTGAGCGACAAATTGAAAGATGCCGGCCTGGACAAGGGGCCGCTGCGTGTCAAATGCAACCGGGTGAGCTGTTTTGCCGCTTGCAAGGGCGGCCCGGTGGTGTGCGTTCAACCGGACGGCGTCTGGTATTACAACGTTACGCCTGCCAATGGACCGCGTCATTGACCAACACTTTACCGGTGGCGTCCCGGTGGCCGAGCTGGTGTTTCACCAAGGCCCAATCGGCGACCAGGCCTGAGCGACTTACCCCCCTTTTTTGTCTTGATGGATACCTTATGCAAATAGAAACCCCGCCCGTAGAAAAACCGTACGCAAAGGCCGAGGGTGAGCGCCGTGGCTTGGTCATCATCCACACCGGTGACGGCAAGGGCAAAAGTACCGCTGCCTTTGGTTTGGCCTTGCGTGCCCACGGCCGCGGCAAAGCAGTCAAGGTATTTCAGTTCATGAAAGTGCCCAGCGCGCGCTTTGGCGAACACCGCATGTTTGCGCAAATCGGCATTCCCATCGAGGGCTTGGGCGATGGCTTTAGCTGGAAGAGCAAAGATCTCGTTCAATCGGCGGAGTTGGCGCGTGCAGGTTGGGAAAAAGCGAAATCGGCCATTCTCGGCGGGGATTACTTTATGGTGACCCTTGATGAAATCACCTACCCTTTGGTCTATGGATGGCTGCCCTTAGAGGATGTTTTGGAGACTTTGCGTGCGCGGCCCCCTCATGTTCATGTCGTTTTAACAGGTAGGCGCTGCCCCCCAGAGATCATTGCGCTGGCGGACACGGTGACGGAAATGACCTTGGTCAAACATGCTTTTCAGGCTGGAATACCCGCGCAACGTGGCATCGAAGATTAAAGCGTGGGTGTATTTCAACAATGTTTTTGACGGGCCTCTTTCCTTCACTTGGGCTTGGCGTTCTGGCTGTCTTGTTCGCCCTTGCTGCGGATAAGTGGTTAGGAGAGCCGCGCGCGCAATGGCATCCGGTGGTTTGGATGGGGCGCTTTTTGGAACGCGCCGCACGCCGCATTCAGGCGCAAACCCAACAAGGGCCTGCTTATACCCAAACGGGTCACCCAGACGATCTACAGGACCAGAAGGCATTGAGAGCGGGTGCGGGATTTTGGATTTTCGGTTCAGCGCTTGTGCTGTGCTTGGCCATTGGGTTGCAAACGGGGGTCGCTTGTTTATCACTTCAATGGGGCTGGTTTGGTTTTTGGCTGGGCGCATTGCTGATGGGCTTACTGCTTAAGCCCTTGCTGTCTTGGGAAATGCTGCGGTCGGAGGCTTTGGCTGTAGAACAGGCTTTGAGCGCAGAACCCGGTGGCTCTTTAGAAAATGGCCGTAATCGTTTGCAGTGGTTGGTCAGCCGCGATGTCAGTCAACTCAGCGCGGTTCAAATTCGTGAAAGTGCCATTGAGTCGTTAGCCGAAAATTT
>JBIPME010000506.1:0-4157 GCA_044369275.1 Rhodoferax sp. | reverse complement strand
TCGCATTTTGCATAGCGCGCTTCATAGCGCGGCGGAACATAATGCGCTTTTCAAGCTGTTGCGTAATGCTGTCAGCGATCAATTTAGCATCGATCTCTGGCTTGCGTACTTCCTCGATATTGACGGCAACTGGCACACCTAGCTGCTTGCCAAGATCACGCTTCAAATTCTCAATGTCTTCACCCTTTTTGCCAATTACGACACCAGGGCGTGATGAGAAAATAGTGATCCGCGCATTTTTAGCAGGTCGCTCAATCAAAATACGAGAAACAGAAGCATTTTTTAATTTGAGCTTCAAGTATTCACGGACTTTGATGTCTTCAGCCAACATACCCGCAAAATCACGGTCATTGGCATACCAACGCGAAGACCAATTACGGCTGATCGAGAGGCGAAAGCCGGTTGGGTGGATTTTTTGTCCCATATCTTCCTTACCTCTTTCAGTTTCCAACCGTTACGTACACATGGCACGTAGGTTTTCTAATCTGGTTTCCGCGGCCTTTGGCGCGGGCCGTAAAGCGACGCAAAGATGCACCTTGCTCAACGAATATGGTTTTCACCTTTAATTCATCGATATCGGCACCATCATTATGCTCAGCATTTGCAATCGCAGACTCCAGCACTTTCTTGATGATCACGGCAGCTTTTTTCTGTGTGAATTGCAAGATGTTGAGTGCTTGATCCACTTTTTTACCGCGGATCAAATCTGCCACTAAACGACCTTTGTCTACGGACAAACGAACGCCACGAAGGGTTGCACGTGTTTCCATGGTCACCTCCTTATTTCTTTTGAACTTTTTTATCCGCAGGATGGCCTTTGAAAGTACGGGTAAGCGCAAACTCACCTAACTTATGGCCAACCATTTGGTCGGTAATATAGACTGGAACATGCTGCTTGCCGTTGTGCACGGCAATGGTCAACCCAATAAAATCGGGCAAGATCATGGAGCGACGTGACCAAGTCTTAATCGGTTTTTTATCCTTAGTTGCTACAGCTTTTTCTGTTTTTGCAACAAGGTGATGGTCAACAAATGGACCTTTTTTAAGTGAACGAGTCATTTAACCTTCCCCTTACTTCTTACGACGCGACACGATCATGACCTGCGTGCGCTTGTTGTTACGGGTACGGTAACCCTTGGTCAAATTACCCCAAGGATCGACTGCATGACGACCTTCACCGGTCTTACCCTCGCCCCCACCGTGTGGGTGATCAACAGGATTCATCACCACGCCACGCACGGTTGGACGAATACCCATCCATCGTTTAACACCGGCTTTACCAAGCTGGCGAAGACTGTGCTCTTCATTGGCCACTTGACCAATAGTTGCACGGCAATCAATGTGGATTTTTCGCACTTCACCAGAACGAATACGAACTTGAGCGTAGGTGCCTTCACGCGCCAACAAAGTCGCAGAAGTACCAGCGGATCGTATGATCTGAGCACCTTTACCCACTTGCATTTCAACGCAATGGATGATGGAGCCAACAGGTATATTGCGAATTGGCAATGTGTTACCCACGCGAATCGGTGCTTCAGAGCCACTCATAATTGTCGCGCCGACTTCCAAACCACGTGGCGCAATAATATATTTGCGCTCACCGTCTGCGTAGCAAACCAAAGCGATATGCGCAGAGCGGTTGGGGTCGTATTCGATACGCTCTACCTTCGCAGGTATCGCATCTTTATTACGCAAAAAATCGACGACGCGGTAATGGTGCTTGTGTCCGCCACCTTTATGGCGCGTTGTGATATGCCCATTGTTATTGCGGCCAGCACGTTGGAATTGTGGCTCCAACAATGCCGCATGCGGTGCGCCTTTGTATAGATGGTCGCGAGAAATCTTAACAACACCACGCCGCCCAGGGGAAGTAGGTTTTACTTTAATAACTGACATAATTATGCACTCCCCCCAGCGAGGTTTAGCTCTTGACCCGGCATTAGCATGACGTAAGCCTTACGAACATTGTCGCGGCGGCCTACCGATTTGCCAAACCGTTTTGTCTTGCCTTTGATGTTTACAACCGAAACACCTTTGACTTCGACTTTGAACATCAACTCGACAGCGGCTTTGATTTCATACTTGGTAGCATCCTGCAACACCTTGAAAGTAACCGCGTTACTTTGCTCGGCGACCATGGTTGCTTTTTCTGACACGATAGGTGCAACCAGCACTTGCATCAGACGCCCTTCGTCAAACTTGGACAAATTAGGACCGTGACTCATGCAAACATCTCCTTGAGCGTATCCATGGCAGCTTTCGTTACCAAAACCTTACGGTAATGCACCAAAGAAAGTGGATCCGCATAACGGGGCTCCACCACCAAGACATTAACCAAATTACGGGACGCCAGATACAGGTTTTCATCAACCTCATCCGAAATCACCAAGACAGAATCCAAGTTCATCGCTTTGAACTTGGCTGCCAGTACTTTAGTCTTTGGCGAGTCAACCTTAATAGATTCGACCACTGCCAAACGTCCTTCGCGCACCAATTGCGACAGAATGGAAGCCATTCCTGCACGGTACATTTTCTTGTTAATCTTTTGGCTGAAATTTTCTTCCGGACTATTTGGGAAAATTCGGCCGCCTCCGCGCCACAATGGTGAAGAAGTCATACCAGCACGTGCGCGACCTGTTCCCTTTTGTTTAAAAGGTTTTTTGGTCGAATGCTTAACCTGCTCGCGATCTTTCTGTGCACGGGTGCCTTGGCGCGCATTCGCTTGAAAAGCGACCACAACTTGATGCACCAAATCTTCGTTATAAGCACGTGCAAACACGGCTTCCGAAGCATCGTATTTCGCCGTTACTTGACCTTGGTCATTTAAGAGTTCTAGCTGCATCAGTTAGCCCCTTTCGCAACCGAAGATTTCGCCTTTACAGCGGGACGCACAGTCACAAAACCACCAGCAGATCCTGGAATTGCACCTTTAATCAACAACAATTGACGCGCCTCATCGATACGGAAAACATCTAAATTCTGGGTGGTAACAAGATCATCACCCAAATGACCCGTCATGCGCTTTCCAGGGAAAACACGACCGGGATCTTGCGCCATACCGATAGAGCCAGGCACATTGTGCGAACGGCTATTACCGTGAGAAGCACGCTGAGAGCTCATATTGTGACGCTTGATAGTGCCAGCATAGCCCTTACCAATCGAAGTTCCCTGCACATCCACTTTTTGACCGGCAGAAAATACTTCTGACACAGGCACAAAAGCACCAGGTGCATATTTTGATGCCACTTCTGCAGCAACGCGGAACTCTTGAATAATTTCACCAGCCTCTACACCAGCTTTGGCGAGATGACCAGCTATTGGCTTGGTTACACGCGAAGCTTTGCGCGAACCGAACGTTACCTGCAAGGCAACATAGCCATCGTTCTCCTGGGTTTTAACCTGTGTCACACGGTTGTTAGAAACATCTACCACAGTAACAGGAACAGCATCCCCGTCATCTGTAAACAAACGCATCATTCCAACTTTGCGACCAAGCAACCCTAAGTGATTGCTAAGACTCATTGTTTTCTCCGTAACTTCCACCCTTGCAACTTCAATTGGCTACAAGGTTTTACTTGGAAGACTGTTAATAAAACTTAGCCCAAGCAGTTTTACCACTTGAGCTAAGCCCACCATTATAGCTCGCTAACAAAAAAAAACAAGCGAAGCATGGTAAGTGCTTCGCTAAATCTCTTATTGCAATTTAATTTCAACATCAACACCAGCAGGCAAATCAAGCTTCATCAATGCATCTACAGTTTTATCGGTAGGATCAACAATATCCATCAAGCGCTGATGGGTACGTATCTCAAACTGATCTCTACTTGACTTGTTCACGTGGGGTGAACGCAAAATATCAAAGCGCTTCATGCGTGTAGGCAAAGGAACTGGCCCTTTGACAATCGCGCCTGTTCGTTTTGCGGTATCTACGATTTCTGCTGCAGACTGATCAATTAACTTGTAATCGAATGCTTTAAGCCGAATACGAATTTTTTGTTTATTTGCCATGGAGTTCTCTTTTTTTCGTATTAGGCGATGATTTTGGCAACCACACCTGCACCAACGGTACGACCACCTTCACGAATGGCGAAGCGCAAACCTTCTTCCATCGCAATGGGGTTAATCAATTTGACCGTAATAGATACGTTGTCACCAGG
>JBIPME010000005.1:0-12918 GCA_044369275.1 Rhodoferax sp. | reverse complement strand
GCCAACGCAAGGCCCACACGTCATTAATAATGTCGGCCCCCATGGACAATGCGGCCTGCATCACCTGCGGCTTGTAGGTGTCTACGGAAACTGGAACCCCCAGCGCCAAGGCATATTCCAATACGGGAAGTACCCGGTCCAACTCCTCTTGAACCCCCACCACTGTAGCCCCGGGCCGTGTTGACTCGCCCCCAATATCCAAAATGTCGGCCCCCTGCTGGACCAAGGTATCGCAGTGCGCCCGGGCCGCTGCACTGGCGGCATATTGGCCCCCATCGGAAAAAGAATCCGGTGTGACATTCACAATGCCCATCACTTTGGGGCTGCTCAAATCAATAGAAAAACGCGATGTTTGCCAATGCATCCCCGCCACCTCCAACATAATCACAAAAATTAAGCATCCAACAACAAAGAACGGCCTACAAACTACGGGCATAAAAAAAGCCCGCTGGAGCGTCCCCAAGCGAGCTTTTTCAAAACTGCAAAAGCGGTAGTTTTAGTACATCTTTTTGGGCAGTTGCATGCTGCGAATGCGTTTGTAGTTGCGTTTAACCGCAGCTGCTTTTTTACGCTTACGTTCGGCAGTTGGCTTCTCGTAAAATTCGCGCGCACGCAAATCTGTCAGCAAACCCAACTTTTCAATCGTTCGTTTAAAGCGGCGCAGGGCAACATCAAACGGCTCATTCTCTTTAACACGGATCATTGTCATTACGTAATATTTTTCCAAAATGTGCTGCCGCTCTGCCAATGAGGAGATCGAAACCCATCAGCCACGTTCAGCTATTGTCCCCGTCTTTAACTAGTATTGGCAGACGGGAGATTGCCAGCAAAGTTTGCCATTATAGCAACTTTGCAGCCAATGCTTGCGCACAGGCAAAACCACTGGCCCAAGCCCATTGAAAATTGTAGCCACCAAGCCACCCTGTCACATCGACCACCTCCCCAATGAAGTACAAACCGGGTTGCCGCGACTCCATGGTCTGGCTGCTCAATGCTTTGGTGTCCACGCCACCGGCTGTAACTTCAGCCTTACGGTAACCCTCGGTGCCTGCTGGGGTTATCGCCCAACGCGTCAAATGCTGCGCAAGCACCGCAAGGGATTTGTCCGATACCTCGTTAATCGGACGTTGCCAGGCGCAACCCAACTGGGTGTCTTGCGCAACCCAGGCATCCGCCAGGCGTGCCGGAACCCAGCCCGCCAGCACATTGGCAACCCATTTGCGAGAAAGTGTTTTCGCCTCTGCCAAGGTGGCTGCCATGTCCACTTCGGGGGCCAAATTCAATGTCAGGGGCAGGCCATCTTTCCAATAGCTAGAAATTTGCAACACGGCAGGGCCACTGAGGCCACGGTGGGTAAAGAGCAAATCTTCTCTGAAATGGGCCCCATCCTTCTTGCCACCGGTAGAAATCTCCACAGGCAGCGACAATCCAGAAAGCGAGGCAAAAGGTGCCCATGCCGCTTCGTCAAACGTCAAAGGCACCAACGCAGGTCGCGTAGGCACCACAGCAAGCCCAAACTGCTGTGCCAGCCGGTAACCGAAATCACTGGCCCCTATTTTGGGAATAGACAAGCCCCCACAGGCCACCACCAGCGCCGCACACGTCACCGTGCCACGGTCCGTATCGAGCGCATAGCTGTGCGTCGCTTTTACGGCATCACTGGCCGTAGCAGCCGTGCCTACAAAACGCACTTTTTGCACTTTGCAAGGCTGCCAGCGTGTGACCCCGCCAGCGGCGCACTCGGTTAAAAGGAGCGTAATAATGTCTTCGGCAGAACGGTCGCAAAACAGTTGGCCTTTGTGCTTTTCATGAAAGCCGATCTCGTGGCGCTTGACCAATGCCAAAAAATCTTGCGGCGTAAAACGCGACAGCGCGGACTTGACGAACTGTGGGTTTTGGCTCAAAAACTGCGCAGGTGCCACTTCCCGATTGGTGAAATTGCAGCGCCCCCCACCAGAAATGCGGATTTTTTCAGCCACCCGTTCGCTGTGGTCAATCACCAGCACCCGCAAGCCTAGCTGGCCTGCAACCCCAGCGCAAAACAAACCTGCCGCACCAGCGCCCACGATAACCACATCAAACTGAAGCAAAATAGTCCTTCAAAATTGCGCCAAAACACAAAAAACGAAAAAAACACGAAAAAACAAACAAGAGAGCGTCAGCACCAAGCGTTTTGAAGAAACCTGCCACAAGTTCCAATAATCTCCAGAAACCTGCAATAAAGCACCGCAACATAGGTCCCGCAGAGCGACCGATTCAAACAGCCGCATCTGCCGCAAACCCCAACAGGCTAACGCTCGCTGAGCGCCTGTGTCACGTTTTGCAACGGACGGAACAAATACTCCAGCACGGTTTTTTGCCCCGTGCGAATCTCCACCGTAGAAACCATGCCTGGCGTAGGCTCCAGTCTGATCCCTTTGCGCACGCGGTTATTGTCTTTAATGCGCACCAAAATTCGGTAAAAACCCTCTTCCATATCCGCTGGTGTGCTGCCATTGGGTTTGCGTTGGCGGTCGTCTTTCATGGTGTCCGGACTCAACAATTCCAACACACCGTCCAAACCGCCGTATTTGTTGAAATCGTAGGAGGACAATTTAACAACCGCCTTTTGCCCTACTTTCAAAAAAGCCACGTCAGCAGGCTTGACATAGGCCTCCACCAACATTTCGTCTTCCGTAGGCACAATCTCCAAAATTGGCTGGCCCGCCTGAATCACCCCGCCCAAGGTGGTGACTTGGATGTTTTTCACAATGCCTTTAACAGGCGAAGAAATCGTCGTTCTGCGCAAAGCGTCCTCTCGGGCGGATGCGCTTTCCTTGGTTTGCGACAGTTCGCTTGAAACCCTGGCCAGTTCATTATTGGCATCCGTTAAATAGCGATTTTTACGCTCAGCACGTTGGCCCATCAAGTCCGCTTGCTGACGCCGCAGACGCAAAATTTCCACCTCAGACATCAGGCCTTCGCGCGACAAAGGCTCGGACAATGCCAATTCACGCTTAACGGCAGCCAAAGAAATATCCGCAGCCCTGAGCGCCTCTTCCAAGGCGTTTTTGCGTGCAGCATAGGCCAAGCGCTCTTGCTGCACCAGGTCGCGCTCCTCGTCGAGCTCCGCAGGAAACACCAAGGCCGTGCCATACGCTTCTGCTTTCAAACGTGCGGCAGTTGCCGACAAGGCCAAGTATTTTTCTCGCGCTTCACGGTACACCGCACCGGAACGCGCCGCATCCATATGCAGCAGCACCTGGTCTTTTTCAACAACATCGCCCTCGCGCACCATCAGTTTGCTTAAAACACCCGCATCTAAACTCTGAATGACCTGCTCTCGGCTAGAAGGAATCACCTTGCCCTGGGCCCGTGTAATCTCGTCCAACTCGAAAAGAGCTGCCCAGGTTAAGACTGCAGCCAAGGCGAAAAACGTAGCCCACACCAGATAACGACTGGCCCCACGTTCTTCGTCATCGGTGGTTTTAATACCCATTTTTGAACCCATCTCAAACTCCTCTGCTCGGCGCACGCGGTGTAACCACATCAATGCCACGCGTCAATTTATCGATCATTTCTTGGCAAGGCCCCCAAGCCGCACATTGCCCCGCTTCAATCACAGCAATCATGTCCGCCCACACCAATAACTGCGGTCTGTGGGTGGACATCAACAAGGTTCGCCCTTTGAGCCACGGGGTCAAAAGGTTAATGATTTGCGACTCGGTGTTTTGGTCCATATTCGATGTGGGCTCGTCCATAAACACCAATAAAGGGTCGCGCAACATCATGCGCGCAATCGCCAGCAATTGGCGCTGTCCGCCTGACAGCCCGCCCCCGCCTTCGGTAATAGGCATATCCAAGCCCATGGGGTGGCGTGCTGCAAAATCGTACATGCCAATAGCTTTGAGCACCTCAATGACTTTGACATCACTGATCCAAGTGTCCGAAAGAATCAAATTGTCACGCAAACTCCCCATAAAAAGCTGCGGATCTTGCCCCACGTAACCGATGCGGCTGCGCAAGGCGGCGGGCTCAATTTGCTGCAAATCCACGCCATCCAAACGCACATTGCCTGCCAAAGGCAAGTACAAGCCCGCCATGACCCGCAAGAAAGTGGATTTACCACTGCCCACCCGGCCCAACAAAGCCATGTGCTGACCCGCTTCAATCTTCAAAGAAATGCGATTGAGCACGGGGATTTTGTGCTCACCTGGGTAGGCGAACTCCACGCTGTCTGCCTCTAAGCCACCGAACATCTCTTCAGGCACCACGTACTTGCGGCCATTTTCACGGTCATGGGGGCGTTTCATCAGAGCATCCAAAGTCTCTAAAGACGAGCTTGCCTGCTGGTAACGCGTTGCCAGCGACATGACGCTTGCCAAAGGCGACAAGGCACGCCCAGCCAAAATCACCGAAGCTATTAAGCCGCCTTGGGTGAGCAAATTCTTGTGAATCATGT
Source organism: Rhodoferax sp. (assembly GCA_044369275.1). Classification (GTDB taxonomy): domain Bacteria; phylum Pseudomonadota; class Gammaproteobacteria; order Burkholderiales; family Burkholderiaceae_C; genus Allorhodoferax. The sequence goes on along the minus strand of JBIPME010000005.1, from coordinate 8,477 downwards.
ACACACCAGCCACCACCATGGCCACTGTGATGAACTGCTGCAACGAGGTCGTCAAACCCATTACCCAGTTGGTAATGGAACGCATTTCTTTGTAGGAGTCGGAGCCTGCTTTGTTGCTAGTCTCCCAACGCCGCTGCAAATAACTTTCTGCATTGTGCGCCTTGAGTAACTCCAAATTCAGCATGGACTCCACCAGCACGCTTTGCTTGTCGCCCGATTCCTTCATGTTGGAGCGCATCGCCTTCATTAAGGGTCTTTGCGCCAATATGCCTTGAATCACCAACACGGGCACGGCCAATGCCGGAATCCAAACCAATGGCCCCGCAACGACCGCAATCATGGCCAAGAACAACAAAACAAACGGCATATCCGCCAGCACCACGAGCGAGGCAGAGGAGAAAAAATCCCGCAAAGACTCAAAATCTCGCATGGAGCTGGCAAACACCCCCACCGACTGAGGCCTGTGCTCCAAGCGAATCGACATAACCTCGCGCAACAAAATGGCATTAATCGCCAAATCGGCTTTTTTACCGCCTAAGTCGACCAGCCTGGCTTTGAGCCAACGCATCACAAACTCAAATCCAATTGCCACCGAGGTGCCAATCGCCAGCGTCCACAATGAGGCATAGGCTTGGGTTGGCACCACCCGGTCGTATACGTTCATGGTGAAGAACACGCTTGCCAACGTCAAAATATTGGCCACCACGGTCGCAGCCATGGACTCGAAGTAAAAGCTACGAAACCGCCACAAAGTCCCCCAAAACCAAGAAAATGCAGCCCCTTTCATAGGGGTCAAGGTCTGCGCATTGCGCTGCGGCGGCAGCTTGACCACCAACACCTCGGGCAATGCCATGCCCGCCAAGCGCTCCAAGGGCACGCTCATCTCTTCCATGCCGCCCTCTGGCCAAAGCAATTTCGCCTCGCCGCGATCAATACTGCGCAGCACACAGGCACGCCCATCGACCAAAGGCACCAAGACAGGCAAGGCGTAACTCGGAATCGATGCCAAAGGCGTGCGCGACCACGCTGCGATCAAGCCATGTTTCTGGGCCAACTCTGGGTAAGAGTCTCGACCCACGCGACCTTCGTCATCTAAGGCGAAACCAGCGCGCAAAGCGGGCACATGCAAGGTCAGGCCAAGATGTTTGGCCGCCAAGGCCAAACAAACCAAAAGCGGATCAGAGGATTTTGAAGGGGCTGTTGCCATGAAGAAAACCGTAACACAAGAAAAATTCGCGGCGCACCACGAATAGAAGTGGAAAATTATTCAGAAAAGCGCTTTGCCAACATGCCGGTAGCTGCCAATAAGCGCGCGCGTGCAACTTTTTCGTCGTACACCGCCTGGGCTGAATTGCTTTGGTAGCTGTACGACTCTGCTTGGATGTTCAACAAATCCAGCAACTGGCGACGCCCTAAACGAAACTGCTTGCGGTAACCATCTACCACGCTATCGCCCATGGACGACTGCTTAACCGCCTGGCCCGCCCGAGCTTGGGCGTTTTGCCAATCTTGCCAAGTCAAAGCGGCCTTTTCACGTGCCTGCAAGCGCACATCATCGAGCGCAAACTGCTGCGCCTCCAGCTGGTGCACCGCTGCTTTGATTTGCGCTGACGTCGACCCTCCGGTATAGAGCGGCATATTGAGCTGGATCTGGCTCAAAGTGTCTTCGCGGCTGGGGAAAAGGTTGGTATTGACCTGCCGCGACACCGACAAATCCACCGTAGGCCAATATCCGCCTTGGGCTGCACGCAGTGATGCCTGCGCCGCACTCACCAACTCTAATTGCTGTGCAATCACTGGCAAAGTGTCATCCACCGATGCCAACGCTTGCGCCATCGTGGCGGGCAAATTACCAAACTTGCCGTTCGGAGGCAAGGCCAAAGAATCCACCCCTACCGACTTGGCTGGCAAGTCGCTTTGCGTCACACGGCGCATGCGCTGCTCGGCTTGGCTTAAATCGGCTTGGCGCTGCAACAAATTCAAGCCTGCATTGTCCAAACGCACCTGCGCTTGGTCCAAGTCAATGCGGCGGCCCGAGTCCACCAGCACAATTTTGCGAATATCGTCAAAGGTTTCTTGGTGCGAGGCCAAATTGCTTTTGCTCAAGGAGACCAAGGCCAAGCACTTGGTCCAATTGATATAGGCCTCTGCCGCTAGCAAAGCCACTTCGTCCAGTGTAGATGCCACCAACATCTCGCTGTTACGGGTTTGCGCCTCGGCGCGCTGCGCCTCGGCCTCAATGCGTCCGCCCGACCATAAATTAATTTTGAACGAAGGCGTGCGCGTGTTCTCGTCTACGTTGGTTATGCCGCCACTGGTGGCATACTGATTTCTTGAGTATCCATACGTGAGCTGCGGGTAATGTGCAGCGCGTGCACGGTCGATATCTGCGCGGTTGACTTCTACTTTGGATTTTGCCGCTGCCACGCTGGGGTAATTCACAATTGCTTTGCGGACCACGTCATTGAGCGATTGCGCTTGAACACCACCCGAGATACAAAAACCCAGCGCCACGCTGGCAGGGAAATACCATTTTTGTTTGAAATTCATCATTTTGATCACCATCCAAGTTGAATTTTCATCTTCGTTGACTTAAGCGAAAGCTATGCCGATTATGCATTTTCTTGTCTTTTCCATGTATCGATCACGCCAAGGCAAGCAAGCCCAACGGAAATTTGCCTAAGCTGCATGCGTGCAATGTGTCTGTGCGCTTTACCGCGTACCAACGCTTGTAGATCCTTGTAGTGCGCAATCAACATGCCCTATTGTCTCTCTATTTTTCAACCACCAGATGCAAAAAATGTCCTTAAAGCCCTTAAAGTCCTAAAAATTAATAAATTTAAGAAAATTTTATATGGAAATTTAACAAAACCCGAAGGAAACCTAAGCCTTTTGCGTACTTAACAAGGCCTGCTCAAAGGCACGGGTGTGTGCCACCACATCCCAGGCGGGGCGCTTGACCAAACGCGCACGCAAGCCCAGCTTCAACTTCAGCAGCGCTTTGCGGTCTTTGGCCATTTTCTTGGCCACAGCAATGTAGTCATCGTCGTTTTTCGCCACCCACTCCGGCAAACCAGCCGCAGTCATAAAACTCGCCCCCATGCGTGAGACAAAATGCGCGCCCATTTGCGTCACCACGGGCACCCCCATCCACATGGCTTGCAAACTGGTAGTGCCACCGTTGTAAGGCACAGGGTCCAAGGCGATGTCAATATCGGCGTACTCAGCCATCATGTCCGTCAAGCCTACGGGGCCACGAAACTCCACCCGCCCAAGGTCCACGCCCAAATCCTTTAAGCGATCCGCAAAAATACGCTTGGCCGCCTCGTCGCTAAAGCTGGGCGCCTTCAACACCAAGCGCGAACCGGGCACCGCCCGCAACACAGCTGCCCACAGCTTGAGCGTGCGCGGCGTGAGTTTGGGCACGTTGTTGAACGAGCCAAACGTCAAGGGGCGCTTGGCGGTTTTCAGGTCATATTTAGGGAAGGGGTAGTCTTCCTGCGGTGCATAGCAAAACACCGTACCGGGCAAACGCAGCACCTGCTCGGTGTACAAAGACGCACAGCCATTGGGTGTCACCACTTCGTCACCCAAAATAAAATCCATATTCGGCACCCCCGTCGAACCAGGGTAGCCCAAATACGTCATCTGCACGGGTGCGGCACGTTGCGCAAACAACTGCATGCGATGCTGGCTGGTATGGCCCGCCATGTCCAACAACACATCAATCTCGTCGGCATCAATGCGCTTGGCCAATTGCGTGGTGTTGAGTGTGCCAACCTCCACCCAATGCTCGGTGCGCGTACGTGCCAGTGCGGTTTGCTCGTCGTGCGAATCACCCACAAAATACATGAACAGCTCAAACTTTGCAGTGTCTAATTCGCGCAAAACCGGTTGCATGAAAATATTCACGGGATGCTGGTGGTGAAAATCTGCCGACACAATGCCCAGCCTCAGCCTGCGCCCCGCCAACGGTGCCCGCACACAACTCTCGGTGCAAATCCGCCACCTGCTGCGCTGACTGGGTGTCGCTGTACAACGAACTCATGGCCGCACTCGACGCATACCCCGAATCCACCCCTTGCGACTTGGCCAGCTCCAGGTACAAGGCCAGCGCCGTGTCTGCATCACCCACCTTACCCGCCACCGCCGCACGCAGTGAACGTGCGCCGGGCATAGGGGCCAGCGCCTCAGCCTGCTGCAACACCAGCTCAGCCTCCTCCATCTGCCAGCACTCGGCCAACAGGTGGGCCAAGTTCCAATGCGCCCAAGGGCTTTGGCTAAACAATGCCACGCAACGCCGCGAAATCTCAATCGCCTCTTGCCAAAAATTATTCCTGAAGCTCAACGCCGCCAAACGCGACAAAGTAGCCTCTTGCGTGGCGCCAGACGCCAGCGTCAACAAACGCATTGCCTTGTCCCGATTGCCCACACGCAGCCAAGCCTTCGCGGCATCCATCTGAATCTCAGCGGCCAAATTGGTCAGCGCCTCAGCGTTGTCTGCCTTCGTCGCCTTCAACGCCTCGTTAAAACACCCCAACGACTCCTGCGCATGGCCCAACTCCAAAACATATTGGCCCATCAACCAATGCACCTGCCGCAACGCATCGCTGTCTTTGGCTGCGGCAGCTTGCACCGCCTCGTTATAAGCGCGGTCCGCCAGCGCCGTATTGCCCTGCTGCGCCATGACCCGCGCCATGGCCAAATACGCCTCATGCCGTGCAGGCACCGCATCCATCGCCCGCTGGTAGGCCGCAGCCGCTTGGCCCAATTCGCCCATTTGCTTGCACAAATGCCCGGCCTCCAACCACGCGCTGTAGTTGTTAGGGTCTAAGCGCAGAGTCTGCGCAAACGCCTCGCGTGCGGGCATCCACTGCGACAGACGCACCAAACACCGCGCCTTCATCAACCATGCAGGCACCAAACCAGCGTGGTGTGCCAAAGACTGTGTGGCCTGCGCCAATGCCGGCTCCCAATCGCCATTTCTGTACGCCGCATTCGCCTCGTTAAACGCTTGAACTGCCGCGCCTTCATTGTGCGCTGTACTCTCGTTTTGCAATGCACTCATAAGCTTCAAACTCCAAATTTTCTACTTGTACAATTTTCGCTGAATTAAACGATTTTTTTACCCAGCATTTACAAAAAATTTCAATTTTCTTATCATTTTTATAATTTATTCATAAAATAACGTACCAAAATCACACGCACAATTGAAGTTCCCACACGGCAGGCACAAAAGCAACTCACACAAGCCCATCGAAAAACCATTTCATTCAAACCCATACAACCGCGTACAACCGCATACAACCGCATACACACCTTCTCGTACAACCCCGCATCAACACATACCCATGAAAAAACTACTACACGTCGGCTGCGGCAATGCCCGCATCGAGCACACCACCCAAGGCTTCAACAACGGCCAATGGCAAGAAATTCGCTTAGACATTGACCCCGCCGTCAAACCCGACATCCAAGGCACCATGACCGACATGTCGCAAGTCCCAGACAACTCCGTTGACGCCATCTTCTCCAGCCACAACATCGAACACCTCTACCCCCACGAAGTTCCCATAGCCTTGGCTGAATTCCAACGCGTTCTCGCAGCAGACGGCTTTTGCGTCATCACCTGCCCCGACCTCAAATCCGTCTGCGCCTTGGTCGCACAAGACCAACTCACAGAACCCGCCTACCACTCCCCCGCAGGCCCCATTGCCCCCATCGACATGCTCTACGGCCATCGCGACTACATGGGTGCTGGCAACCTCTTCATGGCCCACCGCTGCGGCTTCACAGAAAAAGTCCTGCGCGGCACCCTCAACGGCTGCGGCTTCCCCTGGGTTGCCACCTTAGCCCGTCCCAATGCCTTTGACCTCTGGGCCATCGCCTGCAAAAGCCACAAAAGCGACGACGAACTCAAAGCCCTGGCACGCGAACACATTCGCGTTTAACGCCCAATCAGTCCACACGGTGCGGCCAGCATTGCATGCTGGCCGCCCAAAACAAAAAACCCCACGCCCTTGTGCGGCGTGGGGTTTGCGTATCAAGCGCTCAATGTACTTAAGGCTAATTCACTGACAGCTGCACATGCTTGCCAGTTCGTGCCAGCATATCGACCAACGCGTCAATCGTGAACTTCACGGTTTTCTTATTCACTACATCTGACACGCGGGGACGCGTCACACCCAAAATTTGCGCGGCATCGGATTGCTTTAAATGCTGCTCACTCATCCACACCACCAGCTCGCTCATCAACGATTCTTTAATGGCCAGCTTTTCCGAAATCACACGGTTCGACTCGGCTTTCAACAAAGTTGCTTCTTGGGCATCAAAACCCAAGTCGGCAAATACATTGCCGCCTACTGGCGTTTTGTGCATTGATTTGGTATTACTTTTAATTTTTTACTCCGTTCCTGAACCACCGCCTTGTAACGTGCGGCCGTAATCTCTTTGTCTTGCTTGCTCGTCGTGCTTGTCTTTTTCTTAAAGCAGTGCAACACATAAACTGCCTCCGGAAATTTGGCGACATACATCACACGAAACCATCCGTCGTTCAAGCTGATCCGAATCTCTTTTGTGCCCGCACCCACCACGTCAAAAGGTTTCCAATCATCTGGGTCTAACCCCGCCTGAACTTGGCTCAGCTGCCGTCCAGCCTCTCGACGGGCATCTGGCGTGAAGATGTCATCACTCTTAATGTCTTTCAAAGAAGATCCACGCCAGTCAATGGGTTTTTCATTCATCAGGGCCTCTTCAGTGTATTAAAACTTATACGCTCTTTCAAGCTTAATTTTTTACCCATCATCCACAAATCCCCGCGTCACTGCGCCACCCCAATCACAAAACAAAACCCCACGCCCTTGGGGGGCGTGGGGTTTCAACATTACCCAATCAAGGCAATGCCCGTGGAAACCGGCTACAAAACATGGCCTGCATTGAGAATCGCCTGGTCTATCAACACCTGCACACTGCTGTCCTGCGTGCTGTGGTAGACCTCATACGCGTGTCCTGCTTGCGTCACAGTAGCACCCGTATCGAACCACCCCGCGCCATTGAGCTGCGCAAAGTCATCCGCATCGCCGGTCAGAGTGAGCTGATGCACGCCGTTGGTGATGGGCAGGCTCAGCACGTCGGTCAAGTTCAGCTTCAGGGTGTTGGTGCCCGAGCCAGTCAGGTCCACCTCTGTCACATCGTGGTGCATGGCCAAGATGCTAGATAAGTCGAGCGTCATGTGGCTGCCCAACAAATTCACCGTGTGGCCATCTACGTTGTAGTCCAGTGCGTTGAAGGCAAACAGCGCATCGGCCAACAGCATGCTCGAGCCATCCGCGGTCTCGGCGATGGTCTGGCCCGCTTCGGTCACGCCTGTCACCAAAGACAAGTTGCTCACGTTCGACAAGTCCAAGTTCTCGCCATCGTGCGAGGACATCACGCCCAACGGTGTCGCCTGCAGCCAGGCATCTGTCATGTCATGCATCACGCCATCGGTGGTGGTGTACTTGGCCACGCCTTGCAACACGTTGCCGTTTTGCTGCGTCACGCTGTTGTCATGCGCAACATCGAAGCTGGCAATCTGCACATCTGCCAACGACTTCAGTTCGCCCGCATCGGTCACGCCGTCGGTATCGGCATCCACCCACACGCGCAGCTTGTCAAAGTTGGCGTCTTGCGCGTCCACCTTGCCGTCGGCGTTCGTGTCCATGGCACCCAAGGCTGCCCAGCCATCGCTGGCCACAGAACCATTGGCCAACTTGGTGCTGTTACCCAACAACTCGGCGCCGCTGTTGATTTGACCGTCGCCGTTCAAATCGATGGCCAGCAAACCGTCGTGCTTGTCCACCCAGCTGGTTTGCTGTGGTGTGCCGCTGTTGGACAAATCAAACTGCACGCCGTTGGCGGTGTCGGTGGTCTGCACGCCGTCGCCGTTCAAGTCCAGCACCAAGGGGCTGGTCAAGAAGTCAACCTGTGTAGATGCCGCAGATGGGCCGTTGTAGGTCACGCTGTTCTTCAAACGGTAAGAGGCACCGCTTGGGTAGTTCAGCTGCGCATAGTACGTGTGGCCAACGACCAGACCTGTAGGCTGGTAGTAGTTGCCAAAACCTCCGCCGTCCCAACTGGTACGCGTGTACACCACGGCATCGGTTGCTTTGTCGTGGAAGGTGAACGTGCCACCCGCCACATACGCTGGCGCACCCGTCATACCCGCAAAGTAGCCACTCTGTGTAGACGGGTTATAGGCAAACAACTCAACGTTCATGACTGTTGCGACCAACGGGTCGGTGACGCTGATGCCCACCGTATCGGTGGCCGTGCTGAACTGCGCCTTGCCACCGCGTGGCGTGGTGTCGGTGTACACGCCTTCGGTGATGTTGGCGGTCATGTCCCATGCACGGAACGTCAAGGCGTCGCTGATGGTGCCGATCGCGCCGTTGGCTCTGTAGAACACACGGGTATTGGCGTCTGCGGCCAGCAGCAAG